>JBAPZS010000289.1:0-3442 GCA_049285355.1 Candidatus Cybelea sp.
CGGCACGTTCGCCGGCAAGGCGCAATCGGCCCCAGCTGGGGATCAGCCGAGCAGTTCGATCAACTTTACCGCGACGAAGAACCAGTAAGGCTAACAGTTCCAGCCGTCAGGACGGACGATCTTCGACCCTGACGGCTGGGCCTCTCGAATGGGCCTCAACTTGAAGAAGACGATTTTCACCGCGGTTCTCCCGGCGTTTCTCGCCGTCGGCCTGATGCCGCTAGTCGCGTCGGCCGACACTCCCGCCCCGCCGCCGGTCTATCCCGGCGCCGTTGCCGCTGCTCGTCCGGCGGGTGTCGCACTGAAGGCGCCGCCGCCGTCGGCCAAGACGTACGTTACCTCCGATAGCTTCGCTACGGTGAAAGCGTGGTATCAGACGCATCTCAACGGCGCTGCGGAAATGCAACAACCTGGGATGGAAAAGACGGAAGATGCATTCCTAGTAGGAACGCCCGACGCTGGAATGGTCGTGATGATTCAGAGCTATCAGGGGAAGACTTGGATCGTCATCGGTCCCCCGATGTAATTTTGCGCTTCGCTTCTCAGTGCACCCAGAATCCGTCGATCGTGCCGTCGGCACTTAGCGCGAAAAATGCGGATTTGGTTCCAGCGGGCGCAGAAACCAAGTAGCGATACTCCGTAGCGCCGGCCGATTCCGAGGAGCTGAGGAATTCCATCGTCGGAACTAATCCCGTCGGGCCGGTCTGGGTTGCGAAGTATCGGCTCAGTCGATCCGTAATCGCCGAGTCAGGTGCGCCGGCGTTATCAGCCGCTGCGCTCGCCGATGCGGCTGCCGGATAGTAAGCCGCAAAAACCCGGTCGAGTACGGCCGTTGCCGGAAATCCGGAAGCGTTGGCCAGCGTAACCATCGCAAACCGCTCGCGAGGGATGAGAACGAACTGCGCGTCGTAGCCTGAAGCCGAGCCCAGCTGCCCGATTGCGTGCATCCCAGCTTTTTCAGTTGATTGGAAGGCCGGCTCCAGCGAGCGCAGCGCGCTGGAAGCGATCAACGTGCCGTTCAAGAGCGCCGCACCGAAACGTGCCAAATCCCTCGCGGTGGATGAAAAGCTGCAGCACTTGCGATTCCAAGCGTCGGGCGGCGTTGCAGCGAGGCCGAAGTCGTCGCGCCACTCGTAATAACCGAGCGCGAGCGGCAGCCAGTCGGGCGGCTCTCCAAACCAGGTATCCGTCATCCCCGCCGGACGAAAGACGTGATCGGTAAGATACGTGAGCAGCGGTTGGCCCGTCACGCGCTCGATGATCGCGCCGAGCGCGTCGTACTTCTCATCGCCGTCCGATTGAGATGGGAGAAGTTGGCGCAGCGTGATCCCGGCCGGCGCTTCGGGCATGTATCGTTCGAGCGGATCATCGAGGCGCAGCTTACGCTTTGCATCGAGCTGCACCAGCGCGACCGCGAGAAATAACGACCCAACCGAACCGATCGGATATCGCGTCGCAATCGTCGCCGGCCGTCTATTCTCCAGATCGGCGGTTCCATCTGCGCCTACGTAAACGAGCTTACCGTTCGCAACGATCGCAGCCGAAATGCTCGGAGTGAGCTTCCATCTGACGGCGCTGCGCAAGATCGTCTGCATTGCGTTCGCACTGACGGGACGGTTCGGAATCGCTTCGGCGCGCGCCGAAGCACCGAGCGACACCGCCACTGCGCACGCCGCGACCACGATCGCACACTTCACCGCCCAGTGGCCCTCAGCTGTACCTCGCAACGAGGCGCTGGGCGTACCAAGTAGGCCACGGATCGGACGGCGACGCTTTGGCGTACGCCTCATCGAGCTCGACCAGGTCGCGCGTGAGGTGGCTGCGGACGGGGCGCTTCGCAAGCAACCGGGGAAGATCGGAGTGAGCGAGCAGCCAGTCGGAGTAGAACGTCGCCCAGTCGTCGTCGTTACCGTCGGTATCGGCAAAGACGGTATGATGAACCTCGCCGGCCTGGTACAACAACTCCGCGATCCGAACCGCCGCCTCTTCGCTCACGCCCCACTCCTCGCAAAATCGGTTTGCGCTCCTTCGCGCTTCACCGCCGAGCTCCCGGTGACGTAAAGGCGCTTGTGCGGAAACTCGAGGCGTTGCTATGATAGGATAACTGAAGACACGCTCCGATATCCGTAATGTCGCTATCATCGCGCACGTCGATCACGGCAAGACGACGTTGGTTGACGCTATGCTCAAGCAGAGCGGCGTGTTCCGCGAGGGGCAGCAGATCGCGACCCGCGTCATGGACTCAAACCCTCTCGAGCGCGAGCGCGGCATTACAATTCTTGCCAAAAACACCGCCGTCCGCCACGGTGCGGTCAAGTTCAACATCGTCGACACGCCGGGCCACTCCGATTTTGGCGGGGAGGTCGAGCGCGTATTGCAGATGGTCCAGGGCGTGCTTCTGCTCGTGGACGCCGCCGAAGGCGTCATGCCGCAGACCCGCTTCGTGCTGCGCAAGGCACTCGAGCTCGATCTGCGCGCCATCGTCGTCATCAACAAGATCGACCGCAAAGATGCTCGCCCGCAAGAGGTCGTCAATCAAACCTTCGACCTTTTCGTAGAGTTGGGCGCCAACGACGAACAGGCCGATTTCCCCGTGCTCTACACGAACGCGAAGGCGGGCATCGCGAAGCGCTTACTCTCCGACTCGAGCGACTCGCTCGAGCCGCTCTTCGAAGCGATCGTCACACACGTTCCCGAGGCGCCTTCGGAAGAAGGGCCGTTTCAGCTGCTGATTTCGGCGATCGATCACAACCGGTATGTCGGGCGAGTCGGCATCGGCCGGATCTTTCGTGGAACCTCGCGGCGCAACGACGCGATCGTCAAGATTGCGCGCGACGGCGAGGTTACCGGCGGTCTTCGCCTCACGACCCTGCTAACGTTCGCTGGGCTGGAACGCATCGACGTCGAGGAAGCATCGGCCGGCGATATCGTCTGCGTTTCGGGAATCGACGACCTCAACATCGGCGACACGCTCGCCGATGCGGCAATGCCGGAGAGCATTCACGCCGTGGCCGTCGACGAGCCGACGGTCTCGATGTCTTTCAGCGTCAATAACTCGCCGTTTGCAGGACGCGAGGGACGCTATTTGACGTCGCGTCAAATTCGCGAGCGTCTGTTGCGCGAGCTCGAATCGAACGTTGCGCTACGGGTGGCCGATACGCCGTCGGCCGACACGTTCGACGTGCGCGGCCGCGGCGAGCTGCATCTCGCCATTCTCATCGAGACGATGCGTCGCGAAGGCTACGAGCTTGCCGTCTCCAAGCCGCAAGTGATCGTCACCGAGCGCGACGGCAAACGCTGGGAGCCCGTCGAGTACGTCGTCGTGGACGTGCCCGAGGCCTATGCCGGTGCCGTCATCGAGGCGCTGGGGCGACGTAAGGCTGCGATGTCGAATATGCTCCCGGTAGGCGATGCGCAGCGTCTCGAATACACGATGCCGACG
>JBAPZS010000290.1:0-22254 GCA_049285355.1 Candidatus Cybelea sp.
GGAGGGTCGAGCCCCCTCGTGGTTTGGAACCCGTTGACGGCGATATCGAAGCCGCCGCCACCGGCGATCGGCGCGTGATAGCCGAGCTGCGATTGGGCGTTCGTATACGAGCCGGCCGACGCATAGCCGTCGAAGCCCGGGGGGCCGGTTCCGGATCGGGTCGCCATATTGAACACCGAGCCAAAACGCAAGCCGTACTGCGCAGGGTACGCTCCTTCGATGAGGTTGACAAAGGAAAGATCGTTGAGATTTATCTCGCCGCCGATGTCGCGGTTGAGCTCCTGCGGTAAGGCAACCCCGTCGAGCATGTAGTTGATGACCCCATGATCGCCGTTGATGTGCACGACGCCGTTTGCTCCCCGCACGGCGCCGGGCATCTGGATCTCCATTTCGGAGAAGCTATTATTGAACGGCATTTGGGTCAGGTCGGTGCTGTTCAGCACGACGTCGCTGCCGCTTCCGTGGATCACTTTCGATTGCGCGCGGCTCACGACGACGTGCTGGATCTCGGTAAGAGTTCGCAATTCAATAGTGACGCCGGCGCCGCCGCTTCCGAGATCGACGCGAACGATCCCTCTGCGGTCGCCGTCCTGCGCTTCGACGTCATAGGTGCCGAGCGGAAGTGGCGGAAACGCGAAGCGGCCGCGGACGTCGGTCGTCGTGTTTACGCTGAAATTGTTGCCCGATGCGGTTACTCGAGCGCGCGCGATGGTCAGACCTTTGCTGGTGACCGTCCCGGTGAGAAAGGCGTTAGCGTTGACGGCGTACACCGGCTCGACGCCCGCTAGGAGCAGAGCGATTGTTATCGCCGCGGCACCAACAAAGCGCCGGGCCCGGGTTGTCATGGAAATGATAATAGATTATCATTATCAAATAGTCAAGGGGTTTGGCGTGCAGGCGCCGGCCCTGGGCTCGGGTGAAGGATACGCAGCAAGGATAGGTTTGGTGGCTGAATATAATCGAAAAAGCAAACGGCGTGACGCGCTGGTGGAAGTCCTGGAGCGGGCCGAGCGGCCCTTGAGCATCGGCGAGTTACTCGAGGCCGCGTCGAAGCGAATCGACGGGCTCGGCATCGCGACCGTCTATCGGGCCGTGGGTGCGCTCTTGGAGGACGGACGGATAGAGGCGGTCGAGATTCCGGGAGAGCCTACTCGGTACGAACGAGCGGACAAGGGGCATCACCACCATTTCCAGTGCGAAAAATGCGATCGCGTCTTCGACGTCGCCGGATGTCTGGAGAACCTCAGAAAGCTGGCGCCGCCGAAGTTTCGCGTTCGGGAGCACGCCGTGACCCTCTACGGCCTGTGTGCGGCCTGCGCGCGTTAGCTCATTTCTGCACGGTGAACGGCGCAGTAAGCCGGAGCAATACCGAGGTTCCGTTGGCGATTTGCGTCGTATTGAATCCGTTGGCGACTTTGATCACGTACTGATGGTTGAGCAAGTTCAGCACTTGCAGGGATAGGCCCAAACCTTGATCTTCCCCGGCGCGGCCTGGGGTAAGTTCGCGGCCGAGCGATAGATCGAAGGTCGTGTGGGCCGGCAGCGTGCCGCTGAGATTCGCGTTTGCGTCTTGGAACTGAACTGGAAAGCCGCTGCCGTAGTTTGCCTGAAGTGTCGCATACCAGAGCTTTGCCGCCGCGCCGCCGAAGCGGTGCGTGTATGCGGCGGTAGCGTCGACCGTTTGGCTGTGATCCTCGAGCGATAGCTGCGCCACGCACGACACGCCGGGCTCGTTGGTATTCGGCGGGAAGAGGAACTCCGAGCCGGAGACGCAGGCGGCGTACGAAGCGGAGACCGTACCGCTCAAGAACCACCCGTCGCCGCCGGGCAGCTGCGACTGGAGCCGGATCTCGGCGCCGTGGTTGATGCCGATCGAGTTGTTATAGACGGCAAAGATCGGCGTATTGAACAACTGCGTCGTGTCGAGCACGTTGACCACGCTTTTTTCGAAGATGTTGAGCGAGCCGGTGAAGTTGGGATTGAACGTATGCACCCAGCCCGTCTCAAAGTAGGAGTCGCTCTCGGGCTTGAGGTCGTAGACCGGGTTAGTCGTGGAGCAGGCTTGCTGCGCCGAGAGCAGCACGCAGGCCTGACGGACGTCTTCGAGCAGCGGGGCCGCGTAGAATTTGCCGTAGTACGCGTGCGCGACGTTCTTTCCGCCGTCCCAGATGCTCACGCCGATGCGCGGGCTGATTTGGTAGCCGCCGACGTACCCGGTCGAGTGATCGTAGCGCAGACCGTAGCTCCAAAGCACGTGAGGCGTCATCTGCCAGCGATCCTCGCCGTAGATGCCGATATTCGACCCCGCTTGGCCCTGCGGCGTCGTGAAGGCGGGATAATAGGGCGTGGCGACTGGGCCGCTCGACGCGCAGCTGACGTAGTAACACGCGAACTCTTGCCAGGCCGTGGCGCTCTCGCGGTCGACGTCGATGCCGATCTTCCATGCGTGGTTCTGCGTTGCGCGAAAATCCGACGCGCGCACGCCGACGTAGCTCGCGTACGAACCTTGATTCAATCCGACCAAGTGCACGTCCGGGGCGCATGACGGCGGGCAGTTGCTAAAGTTCGGCTCAACGGCAAGAACGTCGAGCGGAAGATCCCCGTAGTAATCGATGCGCGTCGAGCGCCACCATGGGATGACCGAAAAGACGCCGTTGCCGTCTTTGGAGGTTTGCGTCCAGTTGAGGTTGGAGAACCGGTCGTATTCGAGTTGCGTGTCGAGTGTGCCGGGGGCGCTCACCACCGGGTCGAGCGGATTGTTCGGGTCCGTGTTGATCGGGATCTCAAACTGCGAAAACTGATTCGAGTAGTCGAATGCCAGCGTGTCACGCGGTGTCAGCTGCGTGGCGAAGCGAAAGAACTGGTCGTTGCTCGAGCTGGCGTCGTTGATCGGGGTGTAGGTCGGCGCATCGAGACCGCGGCCGGTGGTTTCGAGGTTTCCGCTCACGAAGAACTCGCTCGACCCGGTGCGGGACTCCAGATCGAGCGATCCGATGCCTTGATCCTGGTTGCCGACGCCGCCGGTAATGAGACCGTAGGTGCCTTCCGGAAGATCCGTCGGCCGGTTGCTGATGATGTTGACGACCCCGCCCATGCGTTCGCCGCCGTACTCCGCTGGAATCGCGCCGGTCAGCACTTCGATGGAGTTGATCACCTTGGGGTCGATGATCTCGGCGAAGTTCGAGGTCGTCGCCAGCGGCAACGGCGCGCCGTCGATGTTGTAGCTGACGCCATGGAAGCCGTTGATGACCGGTTCGTTATACGAGAACTGGACGACGCCGGGCAGTGTCTCGAGCAGACGGTCGAGGCTGTTACTGACCGGCGAGCTCTGAATCTGAGCGCGGTTGATCTGATTGACGGAGGGTGGGTTTGCCTCCGCGCCGGCATGTGCCGTGACCGTCGTCTGTGCGATCTGTTTGAGGTTTGTGGGAAGGTCGAGGTCTACGCGCGCGACCTGTCCACTGGCGACGTTGACGAGCACTTGCACCGCGTGGACGCCGTTGGCGCGTGCGGTCAGCCGGTACGAACCGTACGGCACTAGCGGAAAGACGTAATCACCCTTCGCGTCCGTCTTGGTCTGGAAGCGCGAGCCCTCGCCCTCGAGGATAACGCTCGCCTCCGGTGCAGGCTTGCCCTCAACGGTAATTGTTCCGCGTACGAATCCGGTGGTGGCGCCGCGAGCCGGCGCGATAACGCTCAATGTCAAGAATACGGCGACGAGCGCCGCAAGATAGCGGGACATGATTTCTCCGATCTTAGAGTCGAGCTATTTGGGGAACGAGAGCGCCCTTAGGCGCAGTAGTCGAACTCGATCGGAGGAGGACGAGCGTAGCGACGACGCGTCCACAGAACGCGGCGCGCGGGCCGCCGACGAAGCGCGCGCGCAAACCAGAATGGCTTATTCGCGGCAAATGCGGTGCGAAAGACGGCAAGGATTGCGCCGGCCAAGACGGCGAGCGCGCCGCGAGTTACCAGAGCAACGAGCCATGAAGCCGCTGCCAACAGCAACGGCACCGCGAACCAGGATGCGGCGGCGTGGTGGGGTTCGAGGCATTCGGCCGCCGCGTACCACGTCGTTGCGGCGACGAGGAGCAGCCCGTAGCCGGGAAGCCGTTCGCTCAACCGGGCTGCCAGGATGCTGCCCGTGACGGCCGTACGCGCGCCGTGCAGACCCAGCCACGCGAAGAAGCCGAAGAGCCCGACGGCGCCCCAGAAGGCCGCTTGCAGAAGCAGCCCGTGGTAGCTGCCGCCCACAGAATGCTCGCCCCCATATAGCCCACCGTGGGCCATCAGGGAGGCAAGCAAGCCGAGCGCGAGCGCGGCCGGAACCTTCCGCCGGGTCACCACGGTATTTTCGCGGTGCGGCCGAGGGGAGACCTGGGGCCGCGTCGTACTGACCCTGCCCCTTGGGGTCCGTGCGCCTCGTGGGAATGGAGCCGCGAAAGAAGAGCCGATAGTTATGAACACGCGAGCACGCGTCGAGAATGCCGATACCGTCAGCCTGGTCTGCGCCCTGCTGGTGCGCTTTCCCGAGCTCGCTTCACTTCGCTCCGGCCCCACCGACCGCACGTTGCGCCTCACTTATGCGATGCGCCGGCGGTTCGACCGAGCCTCGCAAGCAGCGCTCGTCGAAGCGATCGAAGACCACGTGCGCAGTTTCCTCGCGCTAGGGAAGGACGAGCCGGCGACGCTGCGAGTCGAATGCGAAGGCGACCGCACGCACACGTTTCTGCACGTCACCCGAGACCTCGAGAGCTTTTCAAAGGAAGAGCTGGAGTTGCAGGTCGGTTTCTTGTGCGACCGCTACGGGAACGCGCTGGTACGTAACCCGCCGCCCGACGACCACTTCGAGGGCGATCCGGCCGGCGAAGACGAGGCCGCACTGTACGCGATCGAGGCGCTGCGCGATCCCGCACAATCCAAGAGTTTGGTTGGCTTTCGAGAAGAGAAGCGCGTGCTGGTCTACTTTTTAAAATCTCAGAAGAAAGCGAAGGCCTCGGCTCGCCGCTAAATAGCCCCAGCTTGAACCTCATGATCATCGGGGACGTCGTCGGCTCCCCGGGACGCGAGGCGCTCAAACGCTGCGTATCGTTGCTTCGTGAGCAGCATCAAATCCACGCCTGCATCGCCAACGGCGAGAATGCCGCGGGTGGTTTTGGCTTGACCGCTTCGATCGCTGAGGAGATGTTTGCCGGCGGCATCGACTTCATTACCGGGGGAAATCATACATTTGACAAACGCGAGTTCGGCGAGTACCTCGAGACCAGCAACCGCGTGATTCGGCCCGCCAACTACCCGCCGGCCGTCCCCGGAAGCGGCGCCGGAACCCTCGTGGCCAACGGCGTGACCATCGGCGTGCTCAATCTGATGGGACGCACGTTCATGCCGCCGGTTGACGATCCGTTTCGATGTGCCGACGTGATGCTGGACGAGCTGCGCCTGCGCACGCCAGTCGTGGTCGTCGACTTTCATGCCGAGGCGACCTCGGAGAAGGTCGCGATCGGACGTTATCTGGACGGCCGCGTGTCGTGCGTCGTTGGGACGCATACGCACGTGCAGACCGCGGACGAACAGATCTTGCCCGGCGGGACCGCCTACATCAGCGATCTCGGAATGACCGGCCCGGTTGAAGGCGTAATCGGCATGGACGAGGGAGCGGTCCTTGAGCGGTTCCGTACCGGCCTCTCCGAGCGTTTTAGCGTACAAAAGACCGGAATGAAACAGTTCTGTGCGGTCGTCGTTTCGGTCGACCCGGCCTCGGGTAAGGCGAACGAAATCAAGCGTATCTTTCTACGGGGGATCGCATGAACGGCAGCGTTACCCTTAAGGTTTCGGCAAAAAGCAATCCCAACGCGGTGGCCGGCGCGCTCGCGGCCGTCCTTCGCGAGAGCGCGACCGCCGAGCTTCAGGCCGTCGGCGCCGGCGCGATCAATCAGGCGATCAAGGCCGTGGCGATCGCGCGCAACTACCTTAAAGGCGCCAACCTGGACGTCGTCTGCGCGCCCTCGTTCGTCCTTGTGGCGATCGACGAGAGCGAGCGCACCGCAATTTCGCTTCAGGTCGAGCGGCGCAAGCTCGAAGAGAGGATAGCTCAAGTTGAAGGTTGACCTGCATTCGCACACGTGCATGAGCGACGGCACGCTGACGCCGCAAGCACTAGCCGATTTCATGGGCGAGCGAGGGGTCGAAGTCTTTTCGATCTCCGACCACGACACGTTGGCTGCATACGGCGACTTCACGCCGCCGGCGGGCGCGCGGGTGATTACAGGGATCGAGATCAACACGACCTGGCGGGAGAACGAGGTCCACGTGCTCGGATACGGCGTGCCGCTAGGGCCGTCGCCGATCAACGAGCTGCTCGAGTACAACCAGGTGCAGCGACGCTTACGAGCCGAGACGATGGTCGAGCGGCTGCAACAGGCCGGCTACCGGCTGACGCTCGATGACGTGCTGAGAGAATCCGGAGGCGCCTTCGCGATCGGCCGACCGCACGTCGCCAAGGCGCTGGTTCGCCTCGGCGTGGTGGACAGCGTCGACGCTGCCTTTCGCGAAGCACTCAAGCGCGGCAAGCCCGGCTACGTCCCGCAGCTGTATACGACGCCCGAGCATGCCATCGAAGCCATCACGGCTGCGGGGGGCATCCCGGTACTCGCCCACCCCGGCCGCCTGAAGGATCGCGTGCTGATCGACGAGCTGGCGCAGCGAGGTCTGCGGGGGCTTGAGGTCTTCTATCCCTTGCACGACGCGGCGGATACGGCGGAGTTTCGCGAGACGGCCAAGCGTTACGGACTCGTCATGACCGCGGGCATGGATTTCCACGATATCCGCTACCACACTGCGGGGGTCGGCATCGAAGTAGACGCCGGCGATCTCGCGCCGTTCTTCGATCTCGTCGCAGCGGTCGCTTAAGCGCTTCCCCCGAGCTTCGCGCGCACGCGCTCGAGTAAGCGCCACGCCTGCGCCTCCGTGAGGCCAAGCTGTTGCGCCTGGCGCGCGATGGCTCCCGCGTCCTTCATAAAGCGGTGGTTGACGCGTACGTTGTAGGCGCAGCTTAACACCGCGGCGTGCGCGAACTCCGCCGCGCAGCCCACGTCGCTGCTCAGTGCCGAGCCCGAAAACTCGACCAGCTCCAAAGCCAGCTCCAGCGCTCGAAGGTTTAGCGCAGCCGCCTCCAACGGCGCTTCGGCGGCGCGTTCGAGCGCGACGTCGAGCGTGTGTCGCCGGGCCGCCTTCTCGGCTTGCGTCCCCTGGGGGAGTGCCTGCGCGGCGACGACCTCGGCGTAGGCCGCTTCGTCGCGCTGGCGCGCGGCCGCGAGCTGCGTACGTAACTCGTCGCTGCTTGCGACGATGCTTCGCAAGGCGTCTTCGGAGCTCGCGTGCTTTGGATTACGCAGTGTGATTCGCGCGACCATTTCGATCAAGGCCGCGCCGAGGGAGCCCACCAGCGCCGCCGCGCTTCCTGCGCCGGGAACCGCGGCATCCGATGCAAGGCGCTCGAGATACGCGTCCAGCGTCTCCACGCTCGCTGGGTTGTCCGGCAGCCCTCCTTTGTCATCCTGATTGGAGTCGGGAAGGATGCGACCTTCGTCGGTAGCTCCTCCGGCGGGGGTAGCGTACGATGCGACGAAACGATTGCCCACCTTCTCCCCATCGTAGGAGTTGTCACCGTGTCGATTTTAGATTCAGTCCCATCCACCCGGTCGTCCGGCGTTCCGGCCGGCAGCGTTCGCGATCTCTCGCGTGCCGAAGCGGGCCGCTCGCGCATCGGCTGGGCTGCCGCCTATATGCCCGTCCTCGCTCAGATTCACGATCGCTTCGAGCTGGCTCGACCGCTCGAGGGGATCCGCATCGGGGCCTGTCTTCACGTCACGACCGAGACCGCGAACTTGATGCTCGCCCTGCAAGCGGGCGGAGCACAGATCGCGCTGTGCGCGAGCAATCCGCTCTCGACCCAAGATGACGTCGCGGCGGCGCTCTGCGAGTACGGAATCGCGACTTACGCGATTAAAGGGGAAGACAACGAGACTTACTACTCACACATCGAGTCGGTAATCGCTACCAAGCCGCAGATCTCGATGGACGACGGCTGCGATCTCGTGACGACGCTCTTCACCAAGCATCGCGACCAGTTGACCGAGATGATCGGCGGCTGCGAGGAGACCACGACCGGCGTGATTCGTCTACGCGCCATGCAGCGCGAGGGACTTCTGCCCTATCCGGTCTACGCGGTAAACAATGCGCTGACCAAGCACATGTTCGACAACCGCTACGGAACGGGACAATCCACGCTCGACGGCATCGTTCGCGCAACGAACATCCTGCTGGCGGGCCGAACGCTGGTCGTTGTCGGCTACGGCTGGTGTGGGCGCGGAATCGCTTCGCGCGCCGCCGGAATGGGGGCGCACGTCGTGGTCACCGAGGTCGATCCGCGCAAGGCAATCGAGGCCGTGATGGACGGCTACCGCGTGATGCGAATGAATGAAGCGGCAAGGATCGGCGACGTGTTCGTAACCGTTACCGGCAACTATCACGTGATCGGCGACGAACACTTCAAACTCATGAAGGACGGCGCAATCGTCTGCAACTCGGGCCACTTTAACGACGAGCTGGATCTCGACGCCATCCGGCGCCTTTCCGTCGGGATGAACCGGCCGCGCGAGTTCGTGGACCAGTACCAACTGCACGACGGCCGAAAGATCTGCATTCTCGCCGATGGGCGGCTCGTCAACTTGGCGGCGGCCGAGGGCCATCCGGCCGCAGTCATGGACATGTCGTTCGCGAATCAGGCGCTAGTGACGGCTCACCTCGTCAAGCATCGCGCCAAGCTGGAGAAGCGGGTTTACGACGTTCCCATCGAGATTGACGAAGAGGTCGCGCGGCTCAAGCTCTCGTCCATGGGCGTCGACATCGACACCATGACGCCGGAACAGGAGAAGTACGTCGCCTCTTGGTGCGAGGGCACCTGATGGCGCCGCGACTCTTCACCAGCGAATCGGTGACCGAGGGCCATCCCGACAAGCTCGCCGATCAAATCTCCGACGCGGTTCTCGATGCGTTGCTGAAAGACGATCCGTATTCGCGCGTCGCCGTCGAAACGTTTGCGATTACCGGCCAGATCCACATCGCGGGCGAGGTAACGACGAGAACGTACGTGGATATTCCCCGCCTGGCACGTGAGGTCGTGCGCGAGGTCGGCTATACGCGCTCGGCGATCGGTTTCGACGCCGAGACCTGCGGCGTGAGCGTCTCGATCGACGAGCAATCGCCGGATATCGCGCTCGGCGTCGATCGCTCGCTCGAGGCGCGCGCCGGCGACGACGACGAGTTCGAGCGAATCGGTGCCGGCGATCAGGGCATGATGTTCGGCTACGCCTGTCGCGAGACCGAAGAACTCATGCCGCTGCCCATCGTGCTGGCGCATAACCTGACGCGCCACCTGGCGGCGGTACGGAAGAACGACTCGATCTCCTATCTGCGGCCGGACGGCAAATCGCAGGTCACGATCGAGTACGACGGCGATCGTCCGGTGCGCGTCGAGGCAGTCGTACTCTCGACCCAGCACGATCCGGAGATTTCGCTCGAGGAGATCCGCCGCGAAATTACCGAGAAGGTGATCGACCACGTCATTCCGGCGAACATGCGCGACGAGCGCACGCGCATTTACGTGAATCCGACCGGCCGCTTCGTGATCGGCGGACCCAAGGGCGATGCGGGACTAACCGGCCGCAAGATCATCGCCGACACGTACGGCGGCATGTCGCGCCACGGCGGCGGGGCGTTTTCGGGCAAGGATCCGACGAAAGTGGATCGGTCCGCAGCATACGCGGCGCGGTGGGTTGCCAAGAACGTCGTTGCGGCCGGGCTCGCCGACCGCTGCGAAGTGCAGGTTGCCTACGCGATCGGCGTCGCGCATCCCGTGAGCGTCTTAGTCGAAACGTTCGGCACCGGCCGCATCCCCGAGGAGAAGATCGCGCAAGCGGTGCGCGACGAGTTCGATCTTCGGCCGGCCGCGATCATCCACGCCTTGAACTTGCGCCGGCCGATCTACCGGCAGACCGCGTCGTACGGGCACTTCGGACGCCCGGATCTGGACCTGCCGTGGGAGCACCTGGATCGCGTCGAGGCGCTTCGCTCGGCTACCGCCTTCAACGGAGAACAGTTACGTGTACCAAACTTTGCGCGCTAGCGTCGCCGGTGCGCTCCTGCTTTCCTTCGGTCTCCTCGTGCCCGCCGGAGCGACGTCGGTCGTTCCGTCGCAGACGTTCAAGGCGGGTACGAAAATTGCGTGCGTGCTCGACGAGCATCTCGACTCTTCGAAGCTCGCCTACGGCGATAAGTTTAAGTTGCGCGTCGTGGACACGGCGCATCCGGCGTTAGTGGGTTCGGAGATCATCGGCTACATCACCGACGTGCGTCAACCCTCGGGTGCCAATCGCGCTCGCGTCGGCTTTATGCTGACCTCGATACACCTTCCCAACGGCAGCAAGAAGAGCATCAGCGCAACCGTCGTAAGCAAACACGTCGTGCCGATCAGTCCCGCCGCGCAGTCGGGCTCGCGTCAGCAGCTCTCGCCGATGACCGGCGTTCCGTACGGAACGGTGACCCCGGGGCCGATCGCCTGGCAGATGCGCGTTGGGAACGGCCCGTCGACGGTCCGGAGCGAGTCGCCGAATCTCGGCGGCTACGTCTACGCGTCCAGCGCGAACGAGCCGATCGTCGTGAACGCCGGGTCGCCGGTCACGGTCGAGCTTTCCGCCGATTTGACGATTCCTTAGGATCGAGCAGCTGATCCATCGTGCACTGACGCACCGATTTATCGGGGCGCCAGCGCAGCAGTCGCGTCGCGTGCCGAAACCGTTGCGCGGTCACGTGATCGAAGCTCACCTCGACGACGATCTCGGGTCGCACGGGGAACCACTCCGACGCTTCACGCCGCCAGCGGCTCGGACCACCCGGCGCGGCGCCGGTAAAACCCGGCGGCTCGACGATCGGTTTGAGCACGTCGGCCGCACGCTTTCGATCCGGCGCGCCCATCGAGCCGACGAACCCCACGTGATGGAGCAGGCCGGCGTCGTCATAGAGCCCGAGCAGCAGCGAGGCAATGGCGCCGTCGTGTCCCGTGCGAAAGCCGCCGATGACGCAGTCGGCGGCGTAGCTGCGCTTTATCTTGACGGCCGCATCCCGGCTGCCGAAGGCATAGGGCACGTCGCGTTTGGCGATTATTCCGTCGAGCCGCACTAAGTCGCCCGAAAGCCAGCGCCGGGCCAGCGCGATGTCGTCGGTAGCGGGCGAGAGCGCGATCGTGCCACTCTTGGCGAAGTTCTTTCCGACGAACTCTTCGAGGTGCGCGCGCCGCTCCCGCAGCGTTAAAGTGAAGAGTTTGCGGTTGTCGTGCGCGAGCAGGTCGAAAAGCACGTAGCTTGCCGGAGTCTCTGCCGCGAGCTTGCGAACGCGGCTTTCGGCCGGATGGATGCGTTGCAGCAGCGCGTCGAAATCGGCTACCGCCCCATCGGTGATTAGCAACTCGCCGTCGGTCACGAAGCTTTTCGTAGATGCCTGCCGCAACGCGGCGACAACCTCGGGAAAGTAGCGCGTCAAGGACTCTCCGGATTTCGATTGCAGCTCGACGTCCGCTCCGTCGCGAAAGGCCACGCAGCGAAAGCCGTCCCACTTGGGTTCGTACGTCCAGGTTGCGCCTTCGGGAATGCGGTCGGCGGCACGCGTCTCCATCGGCTCGATCGGCGGACGGAGCGCGAGGCCTTCAAATGCCAAGGTCGAAGCGGCCGCGGCTTCTCAGCAGCGGTTTCCAAAGGTCGCCGCTTTTGGCGACGCGTTGCGGAACGTTGAAGATCGTGAAGTCGCCCGGCTCGCAGCCGGCCTCGAGCTCCGACCACTCCACGGGCGTGGAGACGCTCGCGGCTTCGTTCGGGCGCACCGAATAGATCGAAGCCAACGTCTGACCCCAGGCGTTTTGATTGTAGTCGATGAGAACGCGTCCGGCCGGGCGCTTCGCGATACGGTACTCCGCGGTGAGGACGTCGGGATGGGCTTTGGCGATCTGCCAGCCGATCGTCTTGGCAAGTTCCCAAACTTCGTGTTGTTCCGGACCGACGCGGATCCCGACGTAGATATGCACACCGCGACTGCCGGAGGTTTTGACGTATGGCGTCATGCCGAGTCCGCGCAACACGTCGCCCACGATCAGTGCGCCCTCGCGCACGACCGAGAACGGCGTGCCGGTGACCGGATCGAGGTCGAAGTGCAAGTAGAGCGGGCGATCCGGATCCTCGCAGAGCGAGTACCAGGGATTGAGATCGATGCAACCGAGGTTGATCAGCCAGAGTAACGACGGGCGATCGTCAATGACGGGAAAATCGATGACATTGCCGGAGCGATGGTGAATCGGGCAGGTGCGAATCCAATCCGGCCGCGGCGCCGGCGTGCGCTTCATATAGAAGAAGTTGCCGGTGACGCCGTGCGGATAGCGCTTCATCACCATTGCGTGCTCCGCGATGTGGGGCAGCAGCACGTCCGCGACGCTGAGATAGTAGCGAAGCAAATCGCCCTTCGTAAGTCCGAGGGTGGGAAAGTAGATCTTCCGCAAGTTGGTGAGCGCGACGCGGCACCCGTCTACCTCGACCGTTACGTTCTCGGCGTCGGTGGGTATCTCGACCGGGGCGCTGCCTCGCTTGGAACGCTCTGCCACGCTCGGTTATATCCGAAGGGGAGTGGCGGGCTCCTCGTTGAACCCCCGTCGGCTGGCCCGGCAGCCCTGCCGCCATTCCGGATTAGCTCAGTTGGTAGAGCAGCTGACTGTTAATCAGCGGGTCGTTGGTTCGAGTCCAACATCCGGAGAAGATTGAAAGCCTTACGATATAAGTGTTTGCGTGGGGCTTTCGTTTTTGGGCTCTCGGCCCATGTCCCTCAATTGTTCCTCTTAACTCTAGGCCGCCCGCAGGTGCTTCTTATGACGCAGCCGCCCTAGAATGTCGGCCATCGCTGCGGCTGCCTGGGCTTGCAGGCCGGGTATCCAGGCGCTGTAGACGTCCAGCGTGATACTGACGCTGGCATGTCCCAAGCGTTCGCTGACTATCTTGGGGTGAACGCCCGCCTTGAGGAGCAGGACCGCGCACGTATGGCGTATGAAAACGCGTGTTCCCGATACGATGGAGTCAAGAAGAGCGCCCTACAGGTCCTCGGGAACCTCAGCGAAGACGAGCTGCGTGCACTCGTTGTGAACGGCGCCACAAGCGAGCGTGAAATCGGGACGCCATTACGGGACGTGAAAGCCCTGGCTCCATCGTGATCGCGGTTCTGTCCCGCAAACGAGCGGCTTAGGGACTGAACCTGGGTGTTATGTGACGAGGCGCTATGGGATTTCGGGTGGGTATACCGCCATGTCCACGGGCGAGGTGCCGGGGGGGAGCCTAAAGGTCTTGACGCGCGATCCGCCCGCCGGATATGCGTACTCGTCTACGCTGTCGTCGTAGCCGTTGACGACGAGGACGAACGCGTTTCCTCGTTTGAACGCGAAGTCGCCCGAGCCCGAAAGCGGCGTGGTCGCCACGGGCTTACCCAGCGATCGGGTCTTCCGGTTCGGTGGATTGTACGTGTAGATAGTGGGTCCGGACAGGTCTTCGATCGCGATCAGACCCCTTGTCGTCACCTGAACGGCGCCGGGGAAGCTGATGGTATTGGCGGTTGTCAAGATTTTAATCGCCTTGCCTTTGATTCCGCCCCAGACGACGCCAAGCAATGTGTTGTCGCCGGAATCTATGCCGTCGAGATACAAGTTACCGCGGGCGTCGAATGCGTCTAAGTAAATTTCCGCGAATGCGGCATTGGAAACAGTGTTCGTCGGGCTCGTCGCGCCCTTGGCGTAGAAGCTAATACTAGGTTGACCAGCGGTGGAGAAGATGTTCGCCACGGCGACGGTGCCCAGGCGGTCGACCGCGACGCCTAACGGCATTTGACCCGGATCGACCAAGGTGGTCGGCGAGCCGTGATAAGGCGCGGCGTATACTTGGACGCGTTCATTGCGGAAATCCACGACATAGAGATTGCCGGACGCATCGACAGCGAGACCGTCGGGGTCGTGGTAGTGAAAATGCCGACGTCGTTGCTCACGTAGCCATGACGTGCCGGAGGCCCTTGGAAGGAAACGAAGATGCGTCGAGCGGGCCGAGCGCTGGAAGCCTTGAACACCCCGCCGGCGAGCCCGTTGGCCGGCGCGCCGAGGCTGCCGTCCGAGCACCCGGCGAGCGTCGCGAACGCCGCAGTTCCAACCACAACGGCGCCAAGCCGGGATCGACCGCTCATACAGATCTTAACGCTTCCACCGCCGCGCGGCACTCGCCTGGCGCCCACACCAAGGGAGCCGGAGATCACGTAAGAAATAAGCGTGCGATGCGTCATTAATAAATGTGGGAGGCACGCTGTACGGGACGACTGCGGGCGGCGGCGCATACGAAAAAGGAACCGTTTTCAGCATGAGTCCTACCGGCACCGAGAAGGTACTCCATAGTTTCGGCTACGGCTCCGATGGCGCGGCGCCGCTTGCGGGCTTGGTCAAGGTAAAAGGTACGCTGTACGGAACGACATCGGCGGGCGGCACATACGGCAATGGAACCGTCTTTGCGTTGAAGCCGTGACGTTCACAGTGCGAGGGTAAAGATGAGAATTCGAGAGTCGATCTGCTTCGCGCTGAGCAGCTGCGTGGCTGCCGCAATGTTCGCAGGGTGCGGCGGCGTCTCGGGGACACCAGTCTCGCCCGCGCCGGAGATAAAGGAGCGTCATCAAACGGCAGTAGTCGAGCGCGTCCTCCACATCTTCGGGGGCCCGGGAGATGGTGCGTTGCCACTGGCCAGACTGCTCAACGTTAATGGAGTTCTCTATGGCACCACCTCTCGGAGCGGAGCCAAGGATCAGGACGGAACGATATTCGCGATCTTGCCCAACGGACAAGAGCAACTCATCTACGCTGCTGCCGGGAACGGCAACAACATGCTCGCCGGCCTCATTAATGTAGATGGCTTGCTGTACGGAACGGCTCCTTACGGAGGGGTAAATCAATCTTCGGGGGTCGTCTATTCGCTCGAACCCCATTCATCGACACCGCAAGACGCCTCGACTGTCGTCTACGCATTCCCTTACGGCTACAGCGGTTTGGGGCCCAATAGCGACCTGACGTATGCCAACGGCAAGCTCTACGGGACGACCGAGTTTGGGGGTTACTCGAACGCGGGAACGGTATTCAGTCTCACGACTACCGGACAGCGCCGCGTCCTGCACCTTTTCGGCAACACGGGGGATGGAAGCGCGCCGAGGGGCGATCTGGTCGCTATCAACGGTAAGATTTACGGCACCACGAGAAGCGGTGGAACCGGTTGTTCCTCCGGATGCGGGACCGTTTACAGTGTTACCCAAGGTGGCATCGAGACGGTGCTATATAAGTTTACGGGGGGTTCAGACGGCTACGGTCCAAACGGCCTGATTAACGTCGGCGGAACTATGTATGGAACGACATGGGAGGGCGGCGGACGTTGCGGCTGCGGAACGGTGTTTTCGATCGATACGTTAGGCCACGAGAAGGTTCTCTACAGCTTTACGGGTGCACCTGATGGCGCGTCTCCGAACGCCGGACTTCTCTACGCGGGCGGCACGTTCTATGGGACAACGACTAGCGGTGGCGCAAACGTCTGCGAGACCCAGCGGTTCGACGCTGGCTGTGGCACGGTCTTTTCGATCACGCCGTCGGGCAGCGAGACAGTACTCTACAGCTTTTCCGGCATGAACAAAAGCCATCCGGATGGTCTGTATCCAGCAGCCAGCCTTATCACCGTTGACGGTAAACTTTTCGGCACGACGGAGTTCGGTGGAATCGACTGCCTCTCCGACGAGCCGGGTTGCGGGACAGTGTTCTCAATCGAGCCTAGCCCCCCACTTCCCCATTAGGTTTGCCTCGAACAGCGACTCTGCGGAAGCGCAAGACATCTACCTCGAGTTTGCCATGCCTTGCCTCGACTCGTTTTGCCGTGTTGTTGCAGGGAGATGAGATCGGCTGACCCTTTGCTCTGGCTTTCGACGCCGTGGGCTTACGCAATTCGCACTCGATCGCTGCTGTTGTCGTTGCGCGCTTGCTGGTGGTGAATTCCGCGCGGCAGCCGCGAGCGAGGAATCTGGCCCGAATCCCCCTGCGGTAACGCCTCGCCGGCGGTTGGTTCGAACGCCTTCGAACGGTTGGGTTGCTAGAGTTGCGTCATCACACCAGCGGTCGGCAACGGCCGCTCTCGTTTAAGGAGGAAACACAGATGACGAATAGACTCACTGGACAGCCGCGAGGCTCGTTCCTACTAGCGGCAATTCTCGGTGTCGCTGGTTGCGCGGGAGCCGGCTCTCCCGCGCTATCTTCGGGCGGTCCGGCGCCGGGTTTCGTTCACCTCGGTTCGCCGGTCGCATCGTATGTCGGCGGTCACGCTCCGCTCGTGCGCCGTTCGTTTCAAGCGACCTATCCGACGAATAAAACGCTGGTTTTCGAGAGCGATAATACCGACGTCGCGGTCAACATCTTCCAGCTTAGTCAGATGCCGAAGAATCTAGGCGATATTGCGTCGATCAACGTTCAGGCCGGCTGTCCGTACGGCTTGGCAATGGATAAAGAAGACACACTCTACGTCGCCGACAACTGCGGCGGCAACGACGTCGAAGAGTATCCGAAAGGATCGACGAAGGAGAGCGTCGCCATTACCGACGGAATAAGCAATCCGCTCGGGCTGGCAATCGACTCGAAGCAGACGCTTTACGTCAGCGGCTATCCAGGAACTATCACGAAATACGCCCACGGGACTAGGACCCCGTCGCAAACGATCAGCGGCCAAGGCCTGGAGGATCCGTTCGGTCTCGCGCTCGATAAGGCGAACAACCTCTATGTCGCCGATTTCGGCGCACTTGCGGTCTTCGAAATTAAGTATGGATCGAGCACCGTTACGAATCTCGGTCTGCAGGACGTTGAGGAACCGCTGGGCGTCGCCGTCGACCACAAGACCGGATACCTCTGGGTAACTGACGGTAAAGGCGATAAGATCGACGTCTTCAAACCCGGCGAGACGAGTCCGTTCGAACAGATCGGCGGAGCCGGCGATCCTTATGCGATCACCGTGGACAACAAGGGCAAGCACAATGGGACCGTCGCCGTGGGGGATGTCACTTCGAAAGCCGTCTACGGGTACAAGCGCGGTCAGTACACGTCGTACTTTACGCAGACCACGGGGATTGCGTTGCCGACTGGTCTGCTTGTAACGAAGCCGTAAGCGAATGTTCTGGGCCGTGCTGACCGCAGTCTTCTTGGGCTTCCTCGCCCGGTTGCGGACGTTCACGGCCCCGGCCGTTCTCATGACGGCGTTCGAGCCCAGCATCCGGAGCCACGTACAGCCCCTAAAAAAAAGCTTTCGGGCTGCCCATAAGATATCGGTGACTTAGGTCTCTGGGGGACTTCGGGGCCACATCGAATCGTCACCCCGATAAGCTCATAGGGGAGGCGGAATGAATATGGTTGAGTTCTCGCCGCGACGCTTCAGGGTTTTGTTTTTCACGCTAGCATTACCGCTCTCGGCCGGATGTACCAGCGCCGCGCCGATCGCGCAACCGCCCGCGCCCGCCGCGCGGCCTGACGCCGTTGAGGCGCACGGCCGAGCGTTGAGTCCGCTCGATTTGAGCGGCGGTAAGATTAAGCACGTCGTAATTATTTTTCAGGAGAACCGGTCGGTTGACGATCTCTTCAACGGCTTGCCGGGCGCCGATACGGTGAAGTCGGGGCTGAACTCGACGGGCGGTAAAACGAATCTGCAACCCATTCCGCTGACTGCGCCGTACGATCTCAGCCACTCGCACGCGGCGTATGAAATCGAGTACGACCAGGGGCTCATGGATGGTTTTAATCTCGAAGCTTGCAACTCTTCCAAAGCCGAGAGCGACTGTGAGAAGGCCGACGAGCTGGCGTACGGATACGTGCCTCAGAGCGAGGTCGCGCCGTATTTTGCGATGGCCGAACAGTACGGCTTTGGCGACCGGATGTTCCAGACCAATGAGGGACCAAGCTTCCCGGCGCATCAGTACATCGTAAGCGGAACGTCGACGGTTTCGGACGGGTCTACGCTGCGCGCGTCCGAGAACCCCTCCTCGGCCAAGCAGCGGCTATCCGGCGGATGCGATTCGCCGAAGGGATCGCTCGTGCAGCTGATCGACGAGAACGGTGAAGAGAACCAGCTAATGTATCCATGCTTCCATCGTTCGGCGCTGCCCGACCTGATCGACGCAGCAGGCTTGAGTTGGCACTACTATGTCGCGCACCTCGGACCAGGACTTTGGAACGGGATCGATGCGATCGAGCACATTCGCAAAAGCTCCGAGTACGCGACCGATGTCGTCGCGCCGTCCTCGGAAGTACTAACGGATATCGCTAATGGAAACCTGGCGAATGTCGTTTGGGTAACGCCTACGGCGCTGGCGTCGGACCACGCGGGAGCAACCAACGGCTCGGGGCCGTCCTGGGTCGCGTCGGTCGTCAATGCGATTGGCGAAAGCTCTTACTGGAAAAGCACTGCGATCTTCGTCACGTGGGACGATTGGGGCGGCTGGTACGATCACGTGAAGCCACCCGTCTACAACTCATATGAGTTAGGCTTTCGCGTGCCGCTTGTCGTAATTTCGGCGTATACGGATAAAGGCTACGTTTCACACAAACAGCACGAGTTCGGGAGCATCTTGAAGTTTACGGAAAAGACCTTCGGTCTCGGCTCGCTCGGAACCACCGACAAACGTGCCGACGATCTCTCCGATTTCTTTAAATTCAAGCAGAAACCGCGGAAGTTTACACCGATCAAGAGCTCGTTACCGCGGAGCTATTTTCTCAAACAGCCGATGCCGATGGCCGACCCGGACGACGACTGACCCGGATAAATCGTTCGCGCTCGTGAGGTTTAAGAATTGCTTATCTGTGGGTAATGCTGTGCCTAGTTGTGGAGCACGCAAAGCACTAAGCACCGATTTCAAGGAGTATACATTGGTCGGAATTCTCTGGACGATAATCGTCATATGTTTCGCGCTGTGGTTGTTCGGCTTCTTGCTGCATTTTGGCGGTGGGCTGATTCATCTGCTTCTAGTAGTCGCGCTCATTCTAATCGTCGTGAATCTGCTGACGGGGCGGGGGGCACGAGTCTAGCGTAATGCCCGTAAAGAAGAGCCTCTCGCGAAAAAAACCGAGTCGAAAGAAAAAGCGAAAATACGGCGTCGCGGCGAGCGAGAAAGTAGAACGGTCGATGCGCGAGATGAAGCGCGGCAAGCTCCGTTCCGGCCGTTCCGGGAAGAAAGTAACGAGTCGCAAACAGGCGATCGCCATCGGACTGAGCGAGGCGCGGCGCAACGGGGCTAAGGTTCCGCGCAAAGGGGCTAAGGTTCCAAAGAAGCGTGGGTGAGCAAACGCCTTATCGAATTCTTTCGCACCCTCGGACCGGGGCTCATTACGGGTGCCGCGGACGACGATCCGTCGGGGATCTCAACTTATTCCGTTGCCGGGGCGACGACCGGCTTCTCGATGCTGTGGCTGACGCTGATTTCTACGCCGATGATGGCCGTGATTCAGGGAATGAGCGCGCGCATCTCGATGGTGACCGGCGAAGGTCTTGCCGCAGTGATGCGCAAGCGCTTGCCGTTACCGTTAGCATATTCACTAGCCGGCCTCGTCATCGTTGCAAATACCTTCAACCTTGGGGCCGATCTCGGCGGCATGGCAGATGCGACGCACCTCCTGCTTCCGATTCCGGTAGACGCGCTGGTCTTTTTCTTCGGCGTGGGGCTCGTCGCCGTGCAGGCCTGGTTGGCCTACGCGACGATCGCGCGTGTCTTTAAGTGGTTAACGCTGTCGCTTTTTGCCTACGTCGTTACGGCCTTCGCGGTGCACCCGCCGTGGCTCGAGGTTCTGCGGCACCTCACCATTCCCCAGATCGAGTTTAACTCGGGTTGGTTGTCGACTATGGTCGGCGTGCTGGGCACGACGATTACGCCGTATCTCTTTTTCTGGCAGGCATCGTTGATGGTAGAGGAGGAGAAGGCCGCCGGCAATACGACGATTGCGTCGCGCCGCGGCACCGACGCGCGCGCCATCGAGACCATGCATACGGACGTCAACGCAGGGATGATTTTTTCGAACGTCGTCGCGTTCTTTATCATCGTGACGACGGCGGCGACCTTGGGCGCGCATGGCAGGAGCGATATCTCCACGGCGGCCCAGGCCGCCGAAGCGCTGCGTCCGCTAGCCGGTCCATTTGCGTCTCTTCTCTTCACCCTCGGAATGGTCGGAACGGGCGTTCTGGCGGTGCCGGTCCTGGCCGGATCCTCCGCCTACGTCGCCGCGCAAACGTTTAAGTTCCGCGAAGGGTTAGGTGAGTCACCGCAACGCGCGCCCAAGTTCTACGGCATCTTAGCGGCGGGCGTCATCATCGGCATCGGTATGAACCTGCTGCGGGTAGACGCGATCAAGGCGCTTTTTTGGTCGGCAGTGCTCAACGGCGTGGTAGCGGTTCCTTTGATCGCCGTCATCGTCTGGTTCGCATCGGATTCGGCGATCGTGGGGACTTGGAAGAGCTCGCCACTCGCACGCATTTGGGGATGGGGCACGGTAGCGCTCATGGGCGCAACAACCGCGGGCATGTTTTATTTCATCGCTAAGGGGTCATAGATCGGCGCACGTCCGGACCTACTTCGTAGCGGTGACGATGCGGGCGGTCTTGATGTAATCGAGCTTTGGAAAGCTTTTTTGAAGGTACGCATTGCCTTGGGTCCCGATCAGGTCTTGATTCGGCTGCTCACCGTACCCGGAATAGATGTCGTCCACGGCGCGCATCCCGCCGGCGATGCGGCCGATCGGCGCAAAACCTAACGCATCGAGCCGGCCGTTATTCCCGAGATTGACAAATAGATGCGTCGTTCGGCTGTTCGGCTGCCCAGTTGCGGCAAACGCGACGGTTCCCCGCGTGTTTGATTCTTTAACCGGATCGTCGGGGATGGTGACGTCCCATCTCTTGGTAACCGCGGGACTTGCCGCGGCGCCCCACTGTACCACGAAGCCCGGCACCACGCGGTAGAAGCGGGCGCCGTCGAAGTACTTTGCCTTAACCAGTTCGTAGAAGCGCCGCGCGCCGTTGGGCGCGAGGTTACGGTCCACGTCGAGGACGACGGGCCCTTTGCTCGTGTCGAGCAGCACGCGGTAGGTGCCGCCGGCGGAGCTTGGCGCGATCGTCGCGCCTTGCGCGGTAGATTGCTTTGCACCGGCGCAGCCGGCGAGTGCGAGCGCCAAGATGAAAATTGAAAGCTGCTTCACGTATCACTCCCGCTAAAATAGCGTTGGATTGTTTGCGCAACGCCGCGGCGAAGCCCCCTCGCGTGCGCCGGTTTGTCAGTCGTCCGCTCGAGCCCACCGGCGAAGGGTTCGTCACGCCGGCAAGCGGCAGCGAACCCCCGGTACCGAGCGCCTTTCTCTGGGCTGACCGAGTGCTCGGGGTCACTGCCGTTTTAAGGTCGTGGCGCTCCGGAAAGACCGATCGCGGCGACGCCTACCTTAAACGTCACTGGTTCGAACTTCAAACGGCATGCGGCCACACGATCGAGGTCTACTACGACCGGGAGGCTCGACGTGGTACCTCGCAGTGGTGGCTCTACGTTATCGACGAGTAGCACTAAATCGACGAGCGCTAAGCAAGCAAACGAATGACGGGATGATAACGCCACCCCGTCGCACTTTGCGCTCTATAACGCGACTAGTACATTTGTACTAGCATCTTTGTTCCATTGCGAAACGGAATTTGACTTTAGTATAGTTTACGTACGTGAATTTGCTCCCCGCGTGGAGCTTCAGGCAGCGATAAACTTGCGGTGGGGTTGGATAATTGGAAGTGTTGCGAACTCTTCGAAAACTCGTTAACGATGGGATGAAAGCATGAGCGCCGAGCACTGGCAATCGCTGGGAGTAGCAGCGCTCTTCGTACTCGGGATAGTCGCCATGGTGATCTCGCTCGCCCGGCGACCGCACGCAACTTAGTAAACGACTTGTCCTGATCCGAGCGTGAGGCCGCGAAGCGCGGAGCGGCCTCACGTCTCGCTTTTTTGGGGCTCGGATCGCTCGACGAATAGCCAGCGATAAGGTAATAGTCACAGCGAGCAAGCGATCGATCGCATCCCGGAGCGCTGTATCCGAAGGGC
>JBAPZS010000291.1:0-1570 GCA_049285355.1 Candidatus Cybelea sp.
GAACTAGGTTCCAGTAGCGAGACGCACGTGCGACGGGCGCGCGCGCCGGCGTTCGACCTCGGCCGGAAGTTCTGCCAAGCGCTTTTGCATCGCGACGTGGCGCTGCTCGAGCTCGCCGGCCTGCGTAGCCACCCACGGCTCGTTGGCATCGCCGATCAAGAGCGCGCCCGAGTAGAATCCTTCGGCGATGCGATAGTGCGCCTGCGCCGTTTGCAGATCGCCGCGGTCGTATTGGCTGTCGCCGTCGCTGGCGTGCGCGACGAAGCTCTTCACGTCAATCATCACGTTGTCGAGGTCGATCGACACTTCTTGATTGGTGGTGCGGAAATAGGATTCGACTTGATCGAAGCCGGTGAGCTGGGCGATCGCCTTGCGAATATTCGAACACGCGCTGCGAAGGCTCTGCGAGAGGAGATGCTTTTCGGAGCCGGGCCAAAAGACTTCGCCGAGCTCGGCGCGCGAAACGATGCTGCCGGGGCGCAACGCGATGTACTGAAAGATCTGCCGGTCGCGCCGGCGGATCCACTGAATCTGCCGTTGGCCGATCTCGGCTTGGAACCACCCGAAGAGCCGCACGTGCATCGGCGAGGGCGGCACGGCGCTGGCGTAGCGATGGTGCAGGCGGCTGCGCGTCAGCGCGCGCAGCGCGTGGTAGCCGTCGGCCGAATGGATGACGAACAGTCCCTGCTCCTCGAGCACGCGTAACTGCTGTACGTCTTCAAGCTGCGAGCCGGCGATCAGGTTGAGCACGAGCGCGGCAAGATCTTCGGGGGCGCGTGCGAGCGCGTCGCCGATAAACTCGTTGAAGAAATGGCCGCGACGCGTGCGCCAGTTCTCGAAGGCTTCGGCAAGGCTGCAGTTATCCTCGGCGGCCTTAACCACCGCGCCGCTCACGACGACGGGCCAACCTTCGGTCATGTCGAGCAAACGCACGACGTCGGGGTGCGCGTACCGCACGCCGCAGGTCTGCGCCAGATGGCGAATCTCGTCGGCGGTGAAGGCCAGCCGCTCGGAGTCACAGAGCGTCGCGAGCCCACGCGAAACTAGTTCCCGCACTTCAAAAGCGGCGCGAGAGCGGGAGGCAATCAGCAGCGAGACGCCCTCGGGAACATCTTCGGCCAACTGCAGGACGGCCGCGATGCCGTCGGGATTCGGAACCCCGGCGCTATCAATAGCAAGCTCCAGCGGCGCCCGCGCCGCCAGCATCCGCACGACCTCCTCGTGCGAGGCCGATCCGGTCTTCTCGCCCAGCGCCTGAGCGATCGCGCTCCATAGGGCCTCCTGCGTGCACCCGGCCGCCACGGCGCAATAATAGCCGTTGGCCGCCGCCCGGCGAAGATAGCCTAGCAACACCATCGTCTTGCCAAAGCCCGGCGGGGCAATCAAGAAGCGAACGGGGACGTCTCTGAAACGCCCTAACCAATCTTCGATGCGAGGACGGCCGATAATCGACGGGCCCTGGCGCGGCATCCGGGCTGTCATGTCTCCTCCTTGCTAGGCTACTATTATATTTCGGCAATAATATGCCCCTTCGACAGGCTCAGGGTGACAAGGCGCAGGCTCAGGGTGA
>JBAPZS010000292.1:0-2122 GCA_049285355.1 Candidatus Cybelea sp.
AGCAAGTACTGGAACTCGAGCGCGATCGTCATTCTCTGGGACGATTGGGGCGGCTTTTACGATCACGAATCGCCGGCATTTCTACGCGACGACCAGGGCGGTCTGGGATTCCGCGTCCCGATGCTAATCGTCTCGCCCTACGTTCAGCCGCACGTCGAGCACACGCAGTACGAGTTCGGCAGCATTCTGAAGTTCATCGAGGAGCGCTGGGATCTCGGCTCGCTTCACACGACCGACGAGCGCGCGACGAGCATCGGCAACGTCTTCGACTACAACCGGCAGCCGCGAAGCTTCAAAACGATTCCCGCGCGCCTCCCGTTATCGTTCTTCTTGCATCAGCGCCCGTCGGGCGTCGTGCCCGACAGCGAGTAGCGCCTACTGCTGGTCGGGAATGCGCGGGTCGAGCGGCTGGCGCAGGAAGAACTCCGGCCCCTCGGGTGCCTTGATCGGCACGTACGCCCGCGGCTTCTGCGAGAAGTCTAAGCAATCGCGGGCCGGGGACGTCGCGCGCGCGTCGGCGTCGGTGAGCTGCTTGAGGCCGAAGAGATCCTCCGCATAGCGTAACACGCTCGCCGTCTCGTACTGAACGTGCGAGACGTAGTTCTTCTTCGCGTAGGGGGAGATAACGAGCAGCGGAACGCGGAAGCCGGTGCTATCGTATCCAAGATGCGGCGGCGGAACGTGATCGTAGTTGCCGCCCCAATCGTCCCACTGCACGAACACGACGGTAGAATCCCAAAACTTGCTCTCGCCCACGGCGTTGACCAGCGAGGTTACCCACGAGGGTCCGTGGCCGCCGCCGCAGAGGAGATGGTCGGAGTCCACGCACATCGGCGTGATCCACGTGAAGTCTGCCAACTTCCCGTTCTTGATGTCGGTAAGGAAGCGCTTCTGCGGCACGACGACGTTCTTCCAATCGGGTCCGAGGAAGATGTGCCTGACGGCCTGATAGCCCGACCAGTACCCCCCTAACGGCTGCGTGTACTTGCTCGTGTAGAAGCGCCATGAGAGCTTCGGCTTCGCCGAGTCGAGCTCGTCGCCCAACGTCTGATAGTCGAAGCAGGCGACTTGATTGGGGCCAAAGCCGCGCTCGTTGGTGATCGTCCGAACCACGTCGCCGGAGCCGCCCGCGCACCCCCAAATACCTGCGTAGGGAACGTTGACGCTCGATTGCGCCTGGGCGGCGATGATGTACTGATGCGCGACAAAACTTTCGTCGAGCTGCGAGGCGAACATGCGGTCCGCCAAAACGAACTCGTGCGCGATATCGAATAGCGGCTTGGTCTCGCTATGCGGAACGTAGTCGAACTCGCCGTCCGGAGGGCCGCTATAGCGCGCCTCCTTCTCGAAGCCATCCATCCGGCACTTCGTTCCGGGAAGGGTGCCGGTTCCGTGACAAGCGGCAAACATATCTTGCATGCCGTGACCGATCTCGTAGACGGTCTTCAAGCTTATGGGCTTTAACTTGATCGTCTTGCCGTCCAGCATCTTCGCGGTCGAAACGGTATCGGCGTTGGGATAACCGTGGAACATGTCGTCGAAGCTGCGGTTCTCCTGAACGATATAGACGATATGCTTGATCTTTCCCGCGCCGAACGCTAACGACTGGACGAAGTCCGCGCCGGCCGGCGGCGGGAGCGTCGAATGCGATCCAAAGCTACAGCCGCTGAGCAATGCGACCGCGCTTGCAACCAGGGCATTGAAGCGTTTATTCATGATTCGTAAGCATAACGTTTCAAAGGACCGCGGCGTTCTTCCCGGTCCGCAAAAAGGCTCGTGCGGGGAGGGAGCGATGGCGCCCAAAGGTAACTCAGGAACCTCCCAGACTATCCCACGGATAAAGGAGCTTTTGTGAAGGGACCCTTAAAAATCGCGGCGCCGCTTATTGCGGCGCTGGCCGTCGCAGCATGTAGTGCCGGCGGCTCTTCAACCGTGCCGGCGTCCGGCATGATGGGCATGGAAGTGGCCCGCGTTCCCCACTGGCTCGCGACCCACTCGGCCCGCCCGGCTTGCAGCGGCAGCCGCATCGGCCAGGTGCAATGCGACGTCCTGATCGAGAATAAGGCCGCGACCCCCAACTACGTAGGCGTTTCGGCCGCCGAGATCGAGGCCGCCTATAAAC
>JBAPZS010000293.1:0-3489 GCA_049285355.1 Candidatus Cybelea sp.
CGACAAGACGAAGATCATCGTCATCAACTCGCCGCACAATCCGACGGGCGGCGTGTTGACAAACAGCGACTTGGAGTTCATCGCCGATCTCGCGCAGCGCCACGACGCGCTGGTCCTCGCCGACGAGATCTACAGCCGGAACTTCTACCTCGAGAGTGAGTACGTTTCGATCGCGTCCTTGCCCGGAATGCGGGAGCGTACGATCGTCGTCGACGGTTTTTCGAAGGCCTACGCGATGACGGGCTGGCGCCTCGGCTACGCGATCTTGCCCGAGCGCCTGGCTCGCACCGTGACGCTCTTCAACAACAATACGTTTAGTTGCGTCGCGACCTTCGTGCAGATGGCCGGCATCGCGGCGCTCACCGGTTCGGACGAGCCGGTATTGCGCATGAACGAAATCTTCCGTCAGCGGCGCGACCGGCTCGTGACCGGGCTCAACTCGATACCCGGCATCTCGTGCTTGCTGCCGGAGGGCGCGTTCTACGCATTTCCAAACGTGGCGAGTATTACGCGCGACGATCGCAGGCTGGCAAGCTTCCTCTTGGAAGAAGGTGGAGTGGCCTGCGGCGGCGGCTCGTCGTTCGGTGCGGCCGGTAAAGGCTATCTTCGCTTTTCGTACGCGGCTTCGCTCGAAGACATCGATTGGGCTTTGGCGTCGATCGCGAAAACGCTGCCCAAGTTCAAGGAATAAGCCGCATCGCGCGTTTCACGTCGGCGAGAACGCCGGCCGCGATCTCCCGCACGCGGCGGGTGCCCTCGCCGATGATGCGATCGACGAGCGCGGGATCGCTACGGTAGGCCGCGTACCGTTCGCGAATCGGTCGAAGATACGCGTTGAGCTGCTCGGCAAAATCGCTCTTGTCTTGCACGCACCCAAGCGCACCCGACCGGCACTGCATGGCGATGGAGTCGAGCAGCAGCGGATTGACGAAGCGCCACAGTGCGAAGACGGGACAGATCTCCGGACGTCCCGGATCGCCGCGCCGGATCTTGAGCGGATCGGTCAACATCGAGCGAACCTTTTGGGTCGTGGTCGTTTCGTCGTCGCCGATCAAGATCGCGTTGTCATAGGATTTGCTCATCTTGCGCCCATCGGTCCCCGGAACTTCCGGAAATTCCGAGAGGGTCGGTTGCGGCTCGATCAAAATCTCGCGTCCGTCACCATAGAGATGATTGAAGCGCCGGACGATCTCACGGCCGAGCTCCAAGTGCGCGACCTGATCGCGTCCGACCGGAACGTACTGCCCCCCAACGACGGCGATATCGCAAAGCTGCAATAGCGGATAGCCCAGAAACCCGTAGGTTGCGATGTTCTGACCGAGCGCCTCGATCTGGCCCTTGTAGGTCGGCACGCGTTCGAGCCAAGAGACCGGCGTAATCATCGAAAGCAGGGTGTGGAGTTCGGCAATCTCCGGCACGGCCGATTGCAAGAAGATCGTACCGCGTTCCGGATCGACTCCGGCCGCCAGCCACACGGCAACCATGTCCTCGCGCGCCGCGCGTATCCCGGCCGGATCGTCGAAGGCAGTCGTGTACGCGTGTAGGTCGGCGATCTCGAAGAACGCGTCGTCGTTCTTGCAATACTCGACCCACTGGGTCAGCACGCCCACCAGGTGGCCGAGATGAAGGTCTCCGGTCGGCCGCATTCCCGACATCACTCGCCGCTTGCTCGTGGTCATCCGCGCGTCAATGTTACGTGAGAGGCTCAATGCCTTGCGATCTCCGAGCGAACGAAGGTGCGCGCGGCTCGCACCGCGTCCCTGAGCGGCCTTCCCGCTCCCAGCTCGCAGGCTAGCGCTATGGCGAGCGTGCAGCCGGTGCCGTGCATTGCGCCGGCGATCCTCGGCTCGCTGAAGATCTCGACACTTTCGCCGTAGGCAAGAGCATCGGCGGGGTCCCCAGCGAGGTGCCCTCCGGTGAGCAGGACGGCACCGGCGCCGCGCTCGCGCAATCGCGCCGCCGCCTCGCCTATCTCGCTTCGCTCGATCGGTGCCCGGCCCAACAGAAGCGCGGCCTCGGCTAGGTTCGGTGTCAAGATCACGCTGCGTAGCGTGGCGAGCTCGTCGCGCAACGCTTCGCGCGCCGGGCCGTCGGCCAGCTCCCCGCCGCGACTTGCCGCGAAGACCGGGTCGACGACGGCGGGAAGCCAGTCGCGCGACCTCAAGGCCTGCGCGACGGCGTGAACGCTCGCACGCGTCGGCAGGACGCCGACTCGAACGGCCCCGGCGGTCTGCCATGGCAGCGTCGCTAACTGCGCCTCGAAGAGTTCCGCGGATACGGGGTCGAGCGCGATCACGCCGCGACCGTCTTGCGCGCTGACCGCAGCGACGGCGGTAAAGACGCGTGCGCCCAACGCCGCTCCCACGACCAGATCGCGCCCGACACCCGCGACGTTCCACGGATGGGTCGTGCCGATCGAAAGCACGATGGCAGCCATCGCTAAAGTTGCCGGCCCGCCGCGTCCCAGCCGGCAGCGAGTCGGCGAGCCGCCTGGCCGGGGTCGGATGCGGAGGCAACGGCCGAGATGACGGCCGCCATCGCGACGCCGCCGCGCCGTATCTCGAGCAGATTATCCGGATCGATCCCGCCGATGGCCGCGACGGGCAGATGCGTCCGCTCCGCCAGAGCGCGCAGGCCGCTTGGGCGCAACGGCGTGCCCGCGTCGGATTTCGATGCGGTCGCGAAGACCGGTCCGATTCCAAGGTAATCGACGTCCCTTTCGTTCGCTTCCTCGATTTCACGCGGCGAGCCGCACGAAAGACCGATCAAACGATCGTGCATCTCCGGCCGCATCCGCGCGACGGTTGCGAAGCCGTCATCGTCGGGCCCCAAATGAACGCCGTCGCAGTCGTACTCGATCGCCGCGCGCCACCGATCGTTGAGGATGAGCAGTGCGTCGCGTTTCCACGTCAGCTCGCGCAAGCGGCGCAGCGACGTCGGGCGTATTCCGCTCTTTGCGCGATACTGAATGATACGAATACCGGCATCGAGCACCGCGCGCGCTGTCTCGATTATCTCCGGCGCATCGTTGAGAATGACGTAGATACCGCGCAAGAGCTCGGCGCGACGCGTTCGCGTTACGCGCGCGGGCGCATGCGTTGCCATAGCACGACGTTGGCGACGAGATATGCGACGAAAACGATCCCGATAAGGATTGCAAGCGTCGGATTGTGGCGTTCCAGCGACATGGGAACGAGAATACCAAAGCAGAGAACGGCCGCCATGATCAACGCGACCAAACGCGTGAACGGAAAAAACACTACGATTCCTTAGGCAGAAGGAGATCGCCCAGACGCGTCAACTCGTCGGCGTTTTGAAAGCGAAACTCTATGCGGCCGCCGTTTCCAGACCGAATCAGGGTGACGCGCGTGGCAAAGTGCTCGCGCAAACGCCGTTCGAAATCGTGCTCGTCGGGTGAGAGTCCGGGCGGGACCACTTTGGGGCGCGTTGCGGTGCTCGCCAATCGCTCGAGCGCGCGGACCGTCAAGC
>JBAPZS010000294.1:0-2832 GCA_049285355.1 Candidatus Cybelea sp.
GTGCACCTGGGCGATTACCGGCTTGGGGCAGTTGTCGATTGCCCGGAACATGTCGCTCATGTGCTGCGCGTCGGCGAGGTTCGCGTCGAAGCTCAGATCGAGCGAGGCGCGCATCCAGCCGATGTCCGCGCCGCCGCAGAAGACTTTGCCCTCACCGGCCAGCACGACCGCGCGCACGTCGTCGGCGCTCGTAATCCGGACGAAGGCGCCGTGCAGCTGCTCGATCACCTCCGCGTTGAAGGCGTTGCGGGCCTCCGGGCGCGCGAGCGTGACGCGCGCGATCCCTTTGGCGACCTCGAGTCGAACGCTCTCCGCCATAGGCGCCCGGTTCGAGGCGTCATCCGAGCGGGCCTCGCACGCGTTATACTCTCAAGGAATGAAGGGCATACGCCAGGCGATCTATCGCTATCCGCTGCTGACGCGCGTCAGCCACTGGCTCTGGGTTCTCGCATTTGTCGTGCTGATCGGCAGCGGTCTGCAGATTTTCAACGCATCGCCGAACCTGGACGCCTCCGATAAGAGCGATCCGGCGCGGCGCGTGCTTGCAATCGGCTCGCCGGTCGACGGCGTCGGTACGACCACGATATTCGGCCGTGCGTTCGTGACGACGGGTTGGCTCGGCTGGACCGACGACGGGATGGGCTCGAAGAACGCGCACGCATTCCCGGCCTCGATCATCATTCCCGGCTACCAGGATCTTTCAGGGGGCCGCCGCTGGCATCTGTTTTTCGCATGGATCGCGGCGTTCTGCTGGCTCGCCTGGCTGATCTCGAGCGCGATCAAAGGAAGCTTGCGCGAGATGGTGCTGCGCCCGAGCGACCTGCCGAAGCTCTGGCCGATGCAGGCTTACTATCTGAAGTTGCGCCGCGAGCCGCCGCCGCACGGCATCTACAATCCGCTCCAGAAGGCCGCCTATACAGTCGTGCTCTTCGTCCTCGCGCCGCTCGTCGTGTTAACCGGGCTCGCGCTTTCGCCGGGAATCGACGCCATCGCAAATCCGCTCACGGTCATCTTTGGGGGACGTCAGTTCGCGCGTCTATGGCACTTCGTCGGAATGCTGCTGCTGATCGGCTTCTTTGGGATTCACACCTTCCAAGTAGCAACACAGGGTGTCGTCAATCAAATGCGCTCGATGATTACCGGGTGGTATCAGCCCGAATGAGGCGGCGAATCTTTCTCGCATCGGCCGTCTCGGCGCTCGCGGGCTGCGGGCCAATTAGTTCGGCCCTAAATTCCAACGAGAGCGTTCGCCGTGTGATCGCCTCCGCCGAAGTGCTCGATCACCTCGCGATCGGAACGCGCGGCTTGGCGCGCGAGTATCGCGAGCGCGACGTTGACCGGCACTTTCGGGTGAACGGCTTTGCCACGCCGTCGGACGCCCATTACAGCGAGCTCGTGGCCCGGAATTTCACGCCGTATCGGTTGATCGTCGACGGCGCCGTCGATCGTCCGCAGACGTTGACCCTCACGCAACTGTATGCCATGCGGCAACGGACGCAGATCACCCGCCATGATTGCGTCGAGGGCTGGAGCGCGATCGGAAAGTGGAGCGGCGTCCGCCTGAGTGACGTGCTCGACGCGGTCGAACTGCGCGGTGATGCACGCTACGTCGTCTTTCGTTGCATGGATAACGATGGTTCGGGGGCGCTGTACTACGAGAGCCTCGATCTGCACCAGGCGCGCCACCCGCAGGCGCTGCTCGCGCTGCGGCTCAACGACGCGCCGCTCGATCCCGAGCACGGTGCGCCCGTGCGGCTGCGCGTCCCGACGCAGCTCGGATACAAGAGCGCCAAGTGGATCGCGCGCATCGAAGTCGTGGGCAGCCTCGTCCGCATCGGCGCCGGTAAGGGCGGCTATTGGGAGGACGTCGGCTACGAATGGTACGCTGGGATCTGACCTAAATCGGAATTTCCTTTTCTACTCTCACATCCTAAAGACGCCGAACTGCGTGCGCGGCTGCGGCGCGTGCGCCGCGGCATCCAGGCCGATGGCAATGACGCGCCGCGTGTCGAGCGGATCGATGATGCCGTCGTCCCACAGGCGCGCGGTCGAATAGTACGGATTCCCTTCGCGTTCGTATTTTTCGAGAATCGGCGCCTCGAAGGCGTCACGCTCCTCGGGCGTCATCTCGCCCTTCACCGTTGAAAGAACGCCGGCGGCCTGCGGGCCGCCCATCACGCTGATGCGTGCGTTGGGCCACATCCAGAGCTGACGCGGCGCGTAGGCGCGGCCGTTCATGCCGTAGTTGCCCGCACCGAAACTGCCGCCGATGACGACGGTAAACTTCGGCACCTCGGCGCACGCGACCGCGGTTACGAGTTTGGCGCCGTCCTTGGCGATGCCGCGATTCTCGTACTCCCGGCCGACCATGAAGCCGGTAATGTTCTGCAAGAAAAGCAGCGGCGTACCGCGCTGCGCGCAGAGCTCGATGAAGTGCGCGCCTTTGAGCGCGCTTTCGCTAAAGAGAATTCCGTTGTTGGCGAGGATCCCGATCGGATGCCCTTCGATGCGGGCGAAACCGCAGACCAGCGTCGTCCCATAACGCGATTTGAACTCGAAGAACTCCGAGGCGTCGACCAAGCGCAGAATCACGTCACGCACGTCGTAGCCCGTGCGGCTATCGGCCGGAATGACTCCGTAGATTTCGCGCGGGTCGAGCTTGGGCGGCCGAGGTTCGGTGCGATCCCACTGTTTGGGCAGCTCCAAGTGCAAATTGCGAACGATCTCGCGCACGAGCGCCAGCGCCTGCGCGTCGTCCACGGCGAAATGATCGGCGACGCCGGAGATTCGCGTGTGAACGTCGGCTCCACCGAGGTCTTCGGCGGTCACGAC
>JBAPZS010000295.1:0-2009 GCA_049285355.1 Candidatus Cybelea sp.
GTGTACCTGCTCTCGTTCTCTTTTTTTTACCGGCAAAGGGTGCTCGTGGCGTGCAGCGATCAGACTGAAACCACCGATGCAAGCGTATATTATCGATGCAAACAGGCTCGATCTCGTCACCCCCACCAGTCCGATGAGGACGAAGCCCACACCCAGTGTGCCGATGGCGGCGCCCAGGGTGTTGAAGCCATACAGATGACCGATCTGATTGGCCAGCTCTGTCCGGGAACGCGTTAGGAATCTCACAAGGAAGGGCAGCGTCGCGCCCATCAACGTCGTTGGCAGCGACAATGTCGCGAGCGACAGCAAGACGATAAGAGGCAGCCGCGCCGGAGAGTCCAGGCTCAGCATCGGCGAAATCCAGCCCACCCAGGTGGACCAGTGCGTTAGAAACGCTGTAACGGCAAATGATACGGGCGCGAGGCCGAGTTCCAGAAATCCGTAAACCCTAAGGGGGCGAGTAACCGCATCCGCGCCCCGGCCTCCGAGAATGCTGCCGACGGAGAGCCCGAAAAAGAAGCTGGCGACCGTAACGCTTACTGAGAATGTCGCGCTTCCGAGAACAAACTGTAATTGCTTGAACCAAACGACTTGGAGGGTAAGGGACGCCGCACCTGACGCGAAAAAGATTGCGGTAACCAGCGCCCTAAGCGTGGGGCTAACTGCATCTGGAACACCATCAGCTACACTCGTCGACGGAGGATGCGTGCCGAGTTCCGCCCTCATTTTTCAACGGTCATTTTCGGCGTAGCGCTATGGGGAAGTGCGCCAGGGTAGCCGGGAGTGCGACGGGATGACCCGGAGCGCTTATTCCTGCGCTCAACGCGACTGATCTTTTATGACGGCGCGATGATATTCGCGGCACCACGCCAGAAGCCAACGATGACGTTTGCGAGCGAAGTCTTTCCGACGCCACGCTCGCCGTAAAGACCCGCGTGCTGGCCGCCTTGGTTGATCGCGTTGATGATTTGCGTAACTTGCTGCCTTCGACCGGCAAACAGATCGTTTGAATCGATGGGCGACGAAGGCGTAAATACTTCGCTTGCCTCATAGTGGAGGCGCTTGAGCCCTTCTTCGAATTCGCGCGTTTCGTCGGCGCCCATGTATTTACTATTAGCTGTCGTTGGGCGGTGCGCCTTCGGACGAAAGTGATCGGAAAGGCACTGTCGCGTGCCGAATCGCAATCGAGTTGAATAGTTCCGGTACGATCCGCCTTGTGACGAGTGAAGTGCGGGCCGCTGGGGCGGTTCACCCAGGCCGTGTTCGCGAGTTTGTCGCGATGTGGGCGCGCACTCTACAAATGAGATAGCAAAAGATCTTTGGTGGAGGCAAGGAGACTCGAACTCGTTAAGGAGTAAATTGAGGTTGGTCGAGCGCGGTTCGGCACGGTCGCCATTGGTTAAGATTCGTTCGGCGTTAGGAATTTCAGCTTCGCATGAGGGCGCTATCAGTCGAGCCTGGTCGAGCATGGTCGCAGTCGATGGCCACATAATGGCCACCGTATCCGAGCCAAGACCTCCGAGCACTTTGGGGGCTGCGGTGTCACCGCGCTGCTTGGCCTGAGTGAGCAAGGCTGCTACCGTCGCTGTACTCCCAGCCGCAGACTTTGATGATCAACGCCGCCGCCCGCACGGCCTCGCCGTCCTCGCCGTAGAGGGCTGCCCGGCATAACCGCGATAGAATCGCCTCTCGCTCCACGTCCAGACGCGCAAGGTCGTGTTCCAGGCTCGCTCGGACCCCGGGCGTCTCGAACACGCGCGCGACGGTCTCGTTGTAGGCGCGAACCTTGTCTGGCGGCAGCCGGTTCATCGCCGGGAAGCCCAAGCGGATCAAAGCGCGGCCTTTATCGCCCCACTCCGCGATCAGCGCCCGTGCAGCCAGGGGATCGCGCAAGCCCTGCGGCAGCCGCTCCCACTCGTCGATCGTTCTAGAACTGCGAAGGCCGAGCGCGCCCCGTAGCTCTTCGTTCTCCCGTCTTAATTCTCGTCGCGTCATTGGCTTGCTTCAAA
>JBAPZS010000296.1:0-2113 GCA_049285355.1 Candidatus Cybelea sp.
GCGCCGTACCGATCTCGTGAGTACATGCGAACCCGCGAGAGTGGGTTATGCAGCCATTTGAGCGTCGAGACGTAGGTAAGCAGCATCTCGTTCCACCACGCCGTTTGATTGAGCCGTATCGCCCCCAGCTCGTGACCGAGCGTAAACGCGACGACGTCCGCCGTCTTTTGGGGGTCAATGTCGAAGATGGCCTGGTGGAGTATGATGTAGTTCTCACGCCACGACGAGTACGTTTTTGAGAACGGTTCTATGCTGCCGCCCGTGAGGAAGAGTTCGGGAATCTCGGTCATCCCCAATCGGCGGCAGTGATCTTCGAGAATCGCGTAGACCTCGGGAAATTGACTCCTCGAAAGTCGCAGCGAGTTGCCGCGGACCGACGCTTCGCGCCGGTTGCGCCGCAACACCAGCAGCGGTATGCCGATGAGCGCGGTGATCGCTAGGAAGCGCACGAGGCTGACTTCCTTCCACAGGATCGGGTACGGTTTCAACCACCCCGGATCGTGCACGATCAGTGCGATCGCCAGGCCCATCAGGAGAAAGTTTAAGATAACTAATCCGAGAAAAATCAGCCGCTCGTTCGGATGCCGCAGGGTAGATTCGTCGATGCGATCCATCGCAGCCTCAGTCGACCGGGGTGTGCCGGAAGTCACCCCTTTAAGCCTACCTGTCGACCGTCGGTTTGCCGGCGGTCTTATCGAATTCGGCTTGGAGTGCTACACCAAGCGTATCCCGCGCCTTTTCTCCGGTCTCGAGCGCGGGCGGCTCCCATGGTTCCCACTCCTCCCAGCCCAGGAACTGCGAGAGCAAACGGAATCCAAAGCCGACGAAGAACGCAATCGCGCTGGATGCGATCGTTGATAATCCGAGCATCGGAGCGCAGATAACGTAGGCGATCCCGGTCAACGCGGCGGCCGTCACGAAGAACTCGCCGCGGACGAGTTGCTTGGGGATGACGTTGCAGGCAACGTCGATGATCCAGCGTCCCGCCGTCGTCGCAATTACCCCGAGGATCACTGCCGCCAGGTATCCCAAATGCGCATCGAGCGCCGCTTGCGCTCCGACGATTGCGTACCACGGCAGCGAAAACGCCGTCATAAAGGCGAATAGGCCGCTCTTAAATCGCTGCGCCACGTAGTACTCCGTGACGAGCGCGAGCGATCCGGCGACAAAGCATGCGATTAGATACCACGGATTGACCAGCGGCGCCGGGATCTTGTTGACGAGGACGTCGCGTATGATGCCGCCGCCGATGCCGCCGGCGTAGGCCAGAATCAGGACGCCGGCGACGGTGAAGTGCTTGTAGTGATCCGGCCGCCGCGCGAGCAGCGCGCCGTTAAAAGCATTGGTCGTCGCGGCAATCAAGGAGATGATGCCGGTCGTGCCGAGCGTCCAAAAGCCGAACTGCGAGATCGTTGGAGCCATCATGCCGATCATTTTAGCGCGAGGCTCCCGCCGCTGCGCCTCGGTGGAAGTAGACGCGGAAAACGACGCTGATGACGAACTGGATGATGAAGTAAGTCAAGACGGTCGGAGCGACGAGTGTCCTGGGAAAGACCGCGGTCGCGACCACGGCACAGGTCCCGATGTTCCGAAGCGCGGTCGCAATGCTCAGCGTCCGCCGGTACTCAACTTCGGGGCCGCCGAGCAACCAGCCGACACCGATCGAGAGCAGCACGAGAACGAGCATCGCCCACATGCCGCGCGATCCGTAGACCGTTGCGACGGCCTTGACCAGTGCCGGCCCAAGAAACACAAGCAGGGCAACGACGGCGACGAAAAACACGAGCGCGAGCGGGCGCTGCAGTTTCCCAGCAAGCGCCGGCGCGCGGTCGGAGATGAGAAGTCCGACCAGCAGCGGCAGCAGCTGGAAAACGACGAGGGTTAGAGCGATCTGCGCGAATGGTATCGGCGCCGCGGTATCCGGTCGAACGACTACGCCGGTCGAAAAGATCAGGCGAGCCGTCAACGGGATCGTGACGATTGAGAGCGCCGGCATGATGAATGCCAACTCGGCCGCGAAGCCGAGGCTGCCGCCGGGCTTCCGGCCGGCCGCGCGAACCAAGAACGGAACGCCGGGAGCGATCGCCATCAAGAGAAAACCGATCGCGATGTC
>JBAPZS010000297.1:0-1734 GCA_049285355.1 Candidatus Cybelea sp.
CGTGCGAGTCGTTGCCTGCGACGGCGTTCGTAGCGGCGGCGATGCGCTGCAATGATCGCCAACATGTGGCGACACGTGACGCAGGTACGCATCGGATGCCCGGGTGTTTTGCAGCGATGCCACATCAACCCGTCAAAGGGCGGCCGATAGTCGCCCTCGTGCGTGAATCCGGGATGCTCCTCGGCGCAGTCGCACGTTCGGAAGTCGGCGTCGCGGTCGTTCATCTGCGCGCTGTTCGAGATGGACCGATTGCAGCCCCTCAGACGGCTTTTGTGCCGTATGTGACGATAACGGAACGAAGATGCTGGGGACTGTCGAAGCAGCCTGGTATGGAAACCATCGGCGAGAAGGTGTCGCGACTGCGTGACAATCTTGAGTTGCTTCCCGCGTCGCCTGGCACGGCGTCGTTCACTGGCCGCGGGCTCATAGCGGGAACGTTCTTTCCGGGCGGCCTTGGCCTTACGGACGAAAGCCGTGCCGGCATCTCGACAATCGTGCTTGGCTCCGACTGGGGGAACGAAAAATCGCTCGAAAAGGCTCTCTGCGGGGCGTCGATGCCTGCGTCGATGTCAACGACCGAGCGCAAAACCAGCAAAATGCTCAAGCTGGCCGGTTTCGTCGTGGACGACTGCTGGTACAGCAACGCATGGCCGGTGATGCGTTCCGACAACACGGAAGAAAGTGGATACCACCCGATGCGCGACAATCCGGCATTCACGAGTGCCTGTCGAGACTTCTTGCGGACGTGCATCGAAGCGTTGGCACCGAAGCTGATCGTGACGATGGGAGTCGGCCCGGCATGGTTCGTCGGCCCACTCGTGGGCGAGGGATGGGCGTTATCGAAGGCAGACGTTGTGTATTTTTGCGGACCCAAAAAGAATGGGGGTAACGGAATGCAGATGGAGGTGGAACCAGTCAGAAAGGACCGGATCGTCTACGTGGCCGTGACGCACCCGTCTAACCCACACAACGTGAGGCACCGCGAGTTGACGCGCGAGAACCGCAAGATGACGAATGACGATGAGATCGCGCTCCTACGATGCGCGCGTGAAATGGCCGACATCCCGAAAGCCGCACAATGACAGACTTAAGCAACGAAGATGTTCGGGCACTGGCCCGTAACGCATTGGACGACTTGGAGCGTGGAAGTAGCCTTCGCACAGTGGTAGAGAGGGCGGTTCAGATCGCGGACGTTCGAAGACACGTCGCGGAGGGAGTGTGGCTTCGACTACAGCTCATCGACCTGCCCGAGGAGACTCCAACGCGGGTTCCTGAAGATATTGAGCGCCTGTGGAAAGCGATTGACGCCAGCAGCTTAATCGAGGTGACGCGAGACTTACGTATCGGGACGATGCAGGACCACTTTGATTCGAGAACTCCGAGTCGAACCCCCGACAAGTTGTTCACAAAGAGAATCGAGTCGCTCGAAGAGATTATCAGGAAGTGCGACGTGCTTGAGGGCGGACCGCCGATGGACGCGGAACTGGCGTTGGCCTGCGCCGATGCACGCGAGGTCTACGAACGGGTGCGGGCGCGCGTACGAGACTACCTCCTCCGTCACGCTAAATAGACGAGGGCGCGCACGTCCTTTGGCAGCCTACTGGCAGCCTAACGCCCGGAAATAGGAGAAGAATGAGAAGCAAAAGAGACGCGCTCACGAGGAAAGCGTACTGCGCCTAGATACTCGAAGGAACTCTTAATCACTTGGTTGAGGGTTCAAGTCCCCCGCGGTGC
>JBAPZS010000298.1:0-4855 GCA_049285355.1 Candidatus Cybelea sp.
GATATGCATTGGGCGCAATCCGCTTCGATCTCGCTGTTGCGCTCGCTTCTGCGACGCGTCTCCGGCGAGCCCATAATGATCGTCGCGACGTATCGCGATGACGAGACGCCGCGGCCGCATCCGCTCCACCGGCTGCGAAGCGAGGCGCGTGCGGCCGCCTGCGCGCAAAGCCTTTCGTTGCGAACGCTCTCGCTCGACGACGTCCACGAGCTGACCGGCGCCTTACCCGAGATCCCCGATCTGGAGGCCGCGAATCTGCTGACGGTCTCCGCCGGGAACCCGCTCTTCTTGACGCAGTTCATCGACGACCTCCGCCATGGCGAAGCGAGCGCTCCGCCCGCGAGTCTCGAGGCGCTGGTGGCAATGCGTATCGGGCAGCTCTCCGAGGAGGCGCGCACCGCCGCCGAGATTGCCGCATATGTCGGCACGCGATTTTCGCACGACGCCCTTCGCGACGTGAGCGGATGGGACGAGGCTGCAATCGGAAGCGCGCTTGACGAGCTCTTCGACCGGCGCATCGTGCGCGAGGCGAGCGGACGCGGACTATTCGAGTACGCCTTCTCGCACCAAATCTTTCAGGAGGCGATTGCCCGCGCGGTTCCGCGAGAACGAGCGGCTGCACGGCATCGCCGCGTGGCGCGCGTACTCGAAGAGCTGTACGCCGATCGCGCATCCGAACTTTCAGCCACGATCGCTCGGCATTACGAGCTTGCGGGCGACGGTGCCAACGCCGCCCGCTGCTACCTTACGGCGGTGCGGCGATCCATCGGGCTGGGTGCGCTCGACGAGGCGCACGCCCTCAGCGATCGCGCGTTAGCACTTGCCGGCGACGCGCGCGGCCGCGCCGAGATCCTTCTCGAACGCGAAACGGTCGAGTTCCGCCGCGGCAATCGCTCCGCTCAAGAATCAGCGCTCGCGAGCCTCGAGGAACTCGCCGTGAGCCTCGCCGATCCGGAGCTGCAACGCCTTACGCTGTTACGCAAAATCGAGTTTGCAACGAGCATCGGCGATTTGACGAAGCTCGAAACGGCAATCCGCGAACTGCGAACGCTCGCACCGCACGACGACGTCGCGTGGCGACTGCATATCGCCGAGGCGAAGCTCGCGTTTTCCCGTGGCCGGCTCGCCGAGGCGTACGCATCGGCGGAGGCGGCACTTGCCTCCAGCCGCGGATCAGGGAAAGGGGCGGGAATAGCGCAAGCCTTGTGCTTTCTTGCGGAGGTGGAGGCCAACCGCGGAAATCTCTCCGAGGCCGAAACGTTGTTCGACGAAGCCGAGCGGGCGGCTGCGGACGCCACCGATCCCGAGTTGGAGTATCTTTCGCTTTCGAGTGCGTTTGCGATTGCGTACAATCGGCGCGACCTCCAGCGCTGCATGACGCTCGGTCAGCGCTGGCTGGACCGCGCCGCGGCGCTGGGTGACCGGCCGGCCGAAGCGCGGGCACGTGGGCGCGTGGGACTCACGCTTACTGCAACCGGAACCCGATACGCGGAGGCGCGCGAGCACTTCGCCAACTCCGTGCGATTCTTCACCGAAATGGGAGACATGGGCAAAGTCGCCGGCGAGGCCTTGAACCAGGCAGTGCTCGAAACGCGATTAGGATTCTTCGAAAAAGCGGTGGCGACGACCGAGAAGGCCGTCGCGCTTTTTGAGGGCGTGCACGACGAACGCGGTCGCGTTATCGGCTTGGCAAACCTTGGTTTCCTCCGGGCGTGCGCGGGAAACATCGAGGGCGCGGAATCGGCCGCTCGGGAAGCTCGTGAACTGGCGCAAAAACTCGAGTTCGGATTGATCGAGGCCTCCGCGCTGGAAAATCTGGCGTTTGCCGAAGCGGCGGCCGGCAAGTTAACCGACGCGATCGCGCATGCCGAGGCGGCGCTCGAGGTTCGGGCGCGTTCGCAGTCCGAGGTTTGGTCGAGCAAGACGCTCGCCGATTTGGCGGTGTGGCACGCGGCGCTGGCCAATATGCCCGCCGCGCACGATCACGTGCACCGTCTGCTCGCCGACGAAAAAGGGTTTCCCGACACCACGGAGTGGCCGGAGTACTGCTATTGGGCCGCCGCGCAAGTCTTTCGCCTCGAGGGGAATTTGCCCGAAGCGTCGCGCGCGCTCGAGCGCGCGCGAGCGGTGGTGCAGACTGCGGCAGAGAGCCTCGACGCTGCCGATCGGGAGAGCTTCGCAGCGATCTCGTGGCACGTGGACATCGCGGCAGCCGCGCAGCGAGGAATCTGGCCCAACCCCCCGCGGTAACCCCTCGCCGGCGGTTCGAACGCCTTCGAACGGTTGGGTTGCTAGAGTTGCCTCCTAAGGAGGAGCTACCCATGCGTAAACTTATGATGATTTCTTTCGGTTTGGCCCTGAGCGCGTGCGCCGGCACCAACGGCCTTCCCCCCTCGACGCCCGCAACCGTCGCTCCGTCGCTCGCGGCGGCCGCACATTCGGCAGTGCTTCGCGCAATCGCGACGGCGAATCTCTACGTTGTAAACTATGCCGGTAACAGCGTGACGGTCTACGATTCGACCGGCAAGAACGAGCTTCGAACGATCTCGCAGGGCCTGGACGTACCAGTTGCGCTGGCGTTTGACGGCTCGGGCGACCTCTACGTTGCAAACTATTCGTCGAGCACCGTGACCGTATATGCCAAGGGTGGCGGATCGGTGCTGCGGACGATCTCTTCGGGCGTAAACGAACCGTACGTGCTGGCGTTTGATGGGTCGGGAAAACTCTACGTCGCAAACCTCGGCACCAATACCGTGACGGTCTACGCCCCGGGCAGCGGAAAAGTGCTGCGCACGATCTCCAAAGGCGTAGACGCGCCGGAGGCGTTGGCATTTGACGGGTCCGGCAACCTCTATGCGGCCAACAACGGAAGCGCCGGCACCGTCACAGTCTACACCGCGGGCAAGACGCTCTCGCGGACGATCTCACAAGGCGTGAGCGAACCCGACGCACTGGCGTTTGACGGCAGCGGCAACCTGTACGTCGCAAACTACAACGGCGACACCACGGGAAACGTAACGGTCTATGTCGCGGGCAGCGGAACGCCGCTTCGGACGGTTTCTCAGGGCGTATCCTATCCGGAGAAAGTGGCATTTGATGACGCCGGCAAACTCTACGTTGCAAACACCGCAACAAGCGGTGGCGGCAGCGTAACGGTCTATGCATCGGGCGGCACGTCGCTTTTGCGGACGATCACGCACGGCGTGAACCAGCCGTATGCGCTCGCCTTTCACGGACACGACGACCTCTACGTTGCGAACCTTAGCGCTAATACCGTGACCCTCTATGCGCGGAACAGGGCGTCGGTGCGGCGGACGATCTCCGAGGGTCTCACCGAGCCGAACGCACTGCTCTTTGGGCCGTGATGCGGTTCTTGATCGGCATTGCGATCTTCGCGCTCGTTGCGGTGCTCGCGGTCTGCGCCTGGTGGCTCAACGTTCCGCGAAGCGTGGGGCTGATGGCCCAGGGCCTCGGCGAGCAGCGCCACCCCGTTGAGTTCGATATCGAGTTCGTCGGATTGGGCGCGAACGTAGCGGAGGTACCGGTGTACCTCTTCTACGTGCCGGCAACCCCGATCTTCGGGATAACCGCGCACTATTGGAGCTTCATCGCGCCGCTGAGAATCGACACGATCTCGCGTACGCTTCGGGTTCCCGTCCACGCGGGAAGGGTGCGCTGGACGGCACCGCTGGGGCTCGCCGGGCTCTCCAACTTTCGCTTACAGAGCGTTTCGGTTGGCGACGCGGGCGCACCCTATGCGTTGTCAGCCACTGTCGCCTCGGATGCGTCGCTCCCGGCGGCCGCGCCGCGAGACCTCGACATTCCGCTCATCGCCATAAGCGGCGGCGAGTACCGTTTCAATGGCGCGCTCGCGCTCTGGAACCGCACCGAGAACCGCGAAGAAAACCCGTACGACTCACCGCGCAACGATAACGCCGTTGGGGCCCAAGTCCTTTGGGATGGACTGCGCGTCGTTACCGCTCGCGTTGATTTGACGCCCTATCCGATGGGGAGCTTCGTGCTTCCCGCCGACTGGGCGGGCGACGGTTGGAAGAACGAGGGTTACCAGCTTTCACGACCGCACGCGATGCTAACCGATAAGCTGCTCACCCTCTCGCGCGGCGTCTCGGTTCCGCTCCCGTTCGCGCGCGAATGCTCGTCGCCGCCGCAGTTTACCGTGGTCGCCGGCGAGCGCGTACCGCAATGGTCACGAATCGACGGCCTATGGCGACCAATCTCTCGTACCGCTTGGGACGTGCTGCTTGGCGGCACTCGGGCCTCGGGCCTCGACGTGCATTTCGTTCCGCGGGTTGCCGGCCGTCCATCGCTGGACCGCGTCGAATCTTTCACGGTTTTGGCGCGCGCGAGCGGTAAATACCGCCTGTTCGCCGCCTGCCCAAACCCGCATTACGACTCGTTGGGCGTTACGTGGATTGACGTCATCGTCTAGGAGCCTTAGCCCGAGGCGGCTTGGCGCTCCGCGCAGAACCGGCCAGTTAATGCTACGCTCGGCAATCGTTGTGGCAATGGCGCTGGTACTATCCGCGTGCGGGGGAAGTGCAGGCGGCTCGTCACCGGCGCCCGGCGCTCCGCCAGGCGGGCCGGGCGGGCCGCCCGGCCAGCGCTATCGCCAGATCCATCATGTGGTCGTTATCGTGCAAGAGAACCGCTCGGTTGATAACCTCTTTCAAGGATTCCCTGGCGGGGACACGCAGTCGTACGGGCTCAACCGCAGCGGAGAGAAAATTAAACTGATGCCCGTTCCTCTTGAGGCGCGGTGGGATCTCGACCACGATTCCACGAGTTTTTTGGACGCCTGCGACGGTCGGGGTTCGTATCCGGGAACGGACTGCAG
>JBAPZS010000299.1:0-7883 GCA_049285355.1 Candidatus Cybelea sp.
CCGCGTCGGTTTGTAGCGCGTGGGCTTTCTGTTTTACCTACGCGATGCTCTGGCTTATCAATCTTGTGACGCGCGTCAAAGTCGACGAGACGGCCGAAGAACGCGGCCTCGACGTCGAACTTCACGGGGAGGAGGCCTATCCGCTTGGGATCTAGCCGGAGAGCTGACGCTTTAACGCGGCGCGCCGAACGGTTGGAACGAGCGCGAAGCTTCCTACCGCGAGCGTGGCTAGCGATACAGCGAAGGTCGCGTCTATAATCGCCTCGCGAAACGGCACGGATGGCGGAATCGCAAGCGCAAGCGCTAGCGAGAGGGCACCGCGAATCCCCGCCACGCGGACGACGTCGACCCACTCACGCGGATAGGGCCAAAGCAGCAGCAGTCCTCCGACGGCCGCACGCGCCACGGCAACGCCCACAATCGCAGCGACGGTGAAGGCCGGCTCGGCAAAGAGACGCCCGATCTCCAAGCCGGCCCCCACCATGAAAAAGACGAGCGCGTTTGCCAACAGCGCGGCGAGATCCCAAAAGCGATTGACGTCGTCGGCAATGCGGAGGGTTATCCAGGAGCGCTCGTAGTAGCGCAGAGCGATTCCGAACGCGATCGTCGCGAAGATACCCGAAAGGTGGAGATAGTCGGCCGCAAAGTACGTGCCGTACGCGCAAAGCACCGTTGCAACGATCTGCGTTCGGACACGGAGGCTGCCGCGCAGTGCGCGCGCGATGACGAACGCGACCAAAATCCCAAGCACCACGGCGCCCGCGGCTCCGGCCAACGTCTCCAGCGTAACGAGAGCGAGTGCGCCCCCGTTGACCGCTCCCAGCCCGAGCGCAACCAGGACGCCGCGGTAGAGCGCGACCGCCACCGCGTCGTTGAAGAGCGACTCGCATTCCACGATCGTGGCTAACGTCCGCGGAACGCGCAGCCGACGAAAGACCGCAACGACCGCAATCGGATCGGTCGCACTTAGAATGGCGCCGGTTAGCAATGCCGCGCCAAACGGAACTCTCACGACGGAGAGCGCGCCCGCTACGATCGCAGCCGTCAATATGACTCCGGGTCCGGCGAGCGTCAAGATCGCGGCCCATTGTCGCCGCATCGCGCCGTAGTGGAGGTTCCACGCGGCCTCGAAGAGCAGCGCGGGCAGAAAAACGTAGAGGGTCGCGTGGCCGAGTGCGTAAGCCAGGCGCCCCGGTTCGATCAATCCGTACGCGACGCCGAGCCCGACGAGCGTCAGGATCTGCCAGAGCTTCACTAATGCGTGTGGGTGAAGTTCCCGACGCTCGTAAGCGAACGCATCGTTGCGATCGCACGGCGCATGCCCAACGGCGCCCGGGGCCGTCCCACGGTTTCGAAGTAGAGCGCCGGGTCGATGTTGAGCGTCCGGGTTTGAATCATTGCAACCCGAGTCTCATTCAGGAACGATGCCATCGCCTCGATCTCCTCCGCGTCATCGGTAACGCCGGGGTGCGTCAACAGGTTCAAGCTGACGCTGAGATTTCGCGCCAGCGCCAGACGAATCGACTCGAAGACGTCGTCGAGCGAGTATCCTTCGGGACGATAGTAGGCGGCATAAACGCGCGGCCGGAACGAGTTGAGGCTGATTCGCACGGCTTCCAGCCCCGCATCGATGCAGCGCGCCAAGGCGGAGGGCTGACTGCCGTTCGTATTCAGATTGACGATTCCGTTGTTGCGGCTCGCGCGAATTTGCTCGATCGCGCGAGCGATGGTTATGGAGCGCAGCAGCGGTTCGCCCTCGCATCCCTGCCCAAAGGAGACGATCCCACGCTCTACGCGCTCCAAATGGTGGAGCGCGACCTCGGCGAGCTCCCTCGCATCCGCTTCCGCAACGATGCGTGCTTGCGGTGGCGGTACGCCGGCCTCCGCGTCCTGCTCGGAGATGCAGCCGACGCAGCGCGCGTTGCACTTGGGAGAGACGGGTAACGCGGCCTCGCCTCGTTCGAGAAAGACGTTCTGAGCGGTAAAACACGCGTAATCGCGCGAGCAAAGCGCCACTTGCCGCAGCACGCGGTTGTCGGGTTGCGCGCGAAGCCGCCGCACGATCGAGCCTTCGAGTTCGCCACGTTCGAAATGGCGCGGCTTCCAATCTTCGCTCTCATCGGTCTTCGCCGCCGCAACGTACAGTCGATCGTTCACCGCGCAGGCAAAGGTGTAGCCGAAGAGCGGCAGCGCCGGAGCGTTACGCGCGGTCGCGTACGCGGGTACGAGCAGACGCGTATAGCCTCCCGGTAAGGCCACTGCAAGCGTCGTGCGGCCTGCAATCGGTCCGATCGAAGTCAATGGGTGCCGGCCCGGCATCGAGATCTCGAGCGTACCGGGCGGCGCCGGAATCAGCTCGTCGGCGAGCGCTTCCCGCACCAGTCCGCCGTCGGCCAGGGGCACGATCTGCGGATCGTATGCGATTCTGCCTTTCGAGTCGCACGAGGCAAGGCCGGCCGCGGCGCCTTCAAATAGACGAGGCATCTTCGTACTCTACTTCGGCATCGAAGACGCGCACCGCCGGACCGATCAGGTACGCGTCCCCGGCATCGTTAAACTGTACGCCGAGGCGGCCGCCGGGCACGAGTACCTCGACCGGCGCTGCCGTCAGTCCACTGCGCAGCGCGGTCGCAGCGCACGCGACCGCACCGGTTCCGCAAGCCATCGTCAAACCGGCGCCACGCTCCCAATGCCGAGCGCGTACCGAACGCTCGCCTTGCGGTGCCATCACGTGAACGTTCGTGCCTCCGGGAAAGCGCGAATCCCCTTGTAGTTCCCTCGCTACGCCTTCGAGGTCGAGCGAGTCAACGTTCGGGCTTACGAGCACCACGTGCGGATTCCCAAGATCGACGAACCAAGCTCGCTCTCCCGATGCAAGGGTGAGCTCGCGGAGAGCGGGGCGGCCCATCGCAACGCGCACCGCATACTCGTAGCCGCGCGAAACGATCTCGGTCGCAATCGCGCCGGCGTCGGTTTCGAAGGTTAGGCTCGATCCTTCCCCGGCTTCGTCAAGCCACCGCGCCGCGCAGCGAATGCCGTTGCCGCACATCTCGGCTTCGCTTCCATCGGAGTTGATGGTTCGCATGCGCGCATCGCCCACGCTCGACGATTCGATTGCGATAACGCCGTCCGCGCCGATGCCGGCGTGACGGTCGCAGGCCCAACGCGCAAAGCGAGCCAGATTGCCGCGCCGTTCCTTCCTTCGATCCAGCAGCACGAAGTCGTTGCGCGCGCCGTGCATCTTGGTGATGGAAAAGCGCATCTTAGTCGCGCTTCGTAGGCCACGCGAGCTTTTCCCGTACCGCGGCGTCAACCGACTCGGGCACACACCAAAGCGTTGAAGGCTCCGCCCGAAACCATGCGCGCTGACGGCTCGCGTAACGCCGCGTGGCTCGCTCGAGCGACGCGCGCAGCTCGGCCAGGGTGCTCCAACCCCGCAGGTATGCAAGCGCCTGCGGGTAACCTACCGCGCTTGCTGCAACGGCGGAGTCTCCAATCCGTTCCGCCTCCTCGATCAAGCCGGCTGCCAACATGCGCTCCGTCCGCTGCGCGATGCGACGATCGAGCTCGGCCCGCGGCAGGTCGAGAAAGATGAGTAGCGAGTCGAGACCTTCGCTCGCCAGGCTCGGCAACGGCTCGCTGCGAATCGGCTGAGCCAAAACGACCTCGAGTGCGCGCGCCACGCGATACGTATCGCTTGGATGCAGCGCGGCGGCACGCGTCGCGTCACGACGCTCGAGCCATGCATGCAGGAACTCCGGGGGATGGAGGGTCGCTTCTTGGGTAAGGCGCCGGCGCAGGGTCTCGTCGTATTGGGGTGCGAGCTCGACACCGCCGAGGAGCGCGCGAATATAGAATCCCGTGCCGCCCACAACGATAGCGCGCTTGCGGCGACGGCGAATTTCGTGAATCGCCGCAAGGGCGTCGCTGGCGTAGCGTGCCGCCGAATACCGCTCGGCCGGATCGAGAAATCCGATGAGATGGTGAGGTACGCGCGCCAACTGTTCCGGCGACGGTGCCGCGGTCCCGATCGGCATTCCGCGATAGATCTGCCGAGAGTCGGCGCCGACGATCTCCGCGTCGAACCGAACCGCAAGGGAAATCGCAAGCTCACTCTTTCCGCTCGCGGTCGGTCCGGCCAGGATAACAACACCGTCAGACACGCTTGAACATGCGCGCGATCTCTTCGGGGCCAAGCCGAATCATCGTGGGTCGCCCGTGCGGGCAGTGCATCGGGTTCGCGCAGGTCTGCAGCCGTTCGACGAGCATCGTCATCTCCTGCGCTGCGAGCGGTTCGCCGGCAACCGTCACGCTATGACAGGCAAGCGATGCCCACACCCGTTCGCGAACGCCCCGTGCTTTCGGCTGCTCGGTAAGGTCGTCGAGCAGTCCAACGAAGTCGAAGCTACGCGCGCCGTAACCGGCCGGCGTCGCGACGATGCGGTAGGTACGCTCGCCGAAGCTCTCGATTTCGAGGCCGCCTTCACGCAGCAGATCCAGCGACGCATCGAGCGCGGCGCTGCGCGCGGGATCGAGCTCCATCACCTCCGGCACCAACAACGGCTGCGACGCCCCACTCTCCCTCGAGGCGGCGACGATCGCTTCATACGCGATGCGTTCGTGGGCGGCGTGTTGATCGACGAGCAGTAGACTCTCGCCGTCGGTGACGACGATAAAGGTGCGATCGAGCTGGGCCAGCACGCGAAGCCGCGCGGGTGAGGGCTCTTCCTCTTCGAGCAGGCCGTCAGCGGCAAACAGCGAGACGACCGCACCCCGCTCCATATCGGTGCCATCGCCCCCTGAAGCCACGCCGGTCTGTCGATCGAAACGATCGCGAGCGTGATCGCGAAGCGTTGCGGCAATGCTGCGTCGCGCCGCATCGAAGACTTGGTTGGCGTAGCGCAATCGAACGTCGCTCTTGGTTGGGTGTACGTTCGGATCGACTTGATTGGGAGCGAGCTCGAGAAAGAGCACGCCGTAGGGGTGCCGGCCGAGCATCGTAAAGCCGGTGTAACCGCTCGTCCACGCCCCGGCCAGCAGCGTGCTGCGTAACAACCGCCCGTTGACGAAGAGCATCTGCAGGCGGCGATCCGGACGATCGCTTCCGGGAGCGCTGATGAAACCGCGCAGCCGCCCGTCGAGCATGCGGGCCGCCGCGCCGTCCAGCGGCACGAGCGTCTCGGCAACCGCCGTTCCGAAGACCATCCCGAGCCGTTCGCGATCGTTCCCGACGGCCGGCATCACCCAGATCTCCCGGCCGTCGTGACGCAGTGCGAAACTCACCTGCGGATAAGCCAGCGCGAAGCTTGAGAGCCATGATGAGATGCGGTTGAACTCGGCGCTCGCCGACTTAAGATACTCTCGCCGAACCGGTACGTTTTCGAAGAGCGCACGCACGTCAACCCGTGTACCGACCGGTGAGGCGACCGGTTCTGCTGCGGAGATGCGCTCGCCGCTCGCCTCGACCCGCGCGCCGAGTTGTGCGTGCGGTTCGCGGGATACGATCTCGACTCTCGAGACCGCAGCGATCGAGGCTAAGCCCTCGCCGCGAAAGCCCAGCGTTGCGATCGACTCCAACTCCGCGGCGGCGCTCAACTTGCTCGTCGCGTGACGTCGGATCGCTAGCGGCAACTCTTTCGCGACGATTCCCGCGCCATCGTCGACGACCTCAATCCTCTCGATTCCCCCGCGCTCGACGTTGACGGCGATGCGCAGCGCGCCGGCATCGACCGCATTCTCGACCAGCTCTTTGACGACCGAGAAGGGACGCTCGATAATCTCTCCGGCCGCAATTTGACCGATCGTGGCCGCATCGAGCTCGCGGATGGAGTGCGTCACGACGAATGCTTCGCGACCGAAGGCGGGCGTCCCGGCAGCTATGCGAACGGCCAGATCAGAAAGACGACGCCGATCGCGGCAATCACGCCACCGCTGAGCACTTCACCGTAACGCTCTACCGGTCCGAATGAAAGGTTCTGCAGGGCGGCCCCCGATGCAACGCAGAGGATGACGTACGTTGCAATAGTGCTAACCGCAAAGCAGATGGCCATGATCGCGAGCAAACCGAGCCCAAATCTGGCGGCCGCAAAGAAAGCCGGAATGCCCTCGACCATCGGTGAGGAGCCGAGGATTATCAGCAGAGCGACGCGTGCATTTGGTCGCTCCCGGCGCGGATCGGCGCTGCGCCCAGCGAATCCCGCGCGCAAATCACGGAGGGACGCTATCGCTATCCAGAGACCAAAGCCGATGAGCGCGGCGCTCGAGAGGATCGAGACGAGATGCCCGAAGCGGACGGCCAGCGCGGCTCCCGCGAACCAAACCGCGACGGCGATGGCGAGCGTCGAGAGCGTGTGGCCGAGCCCGGCGATCGACGCGGCGCGTGCCGTTCGCAGACTCGTCCAGCCTGCGCTCCTGGCCATGATCGCAATGGGCGCCCAGTGATCCGGAACGAGCGTGTGAAGCACCCCAACGGCGGTGACTGCTCCAATGAGGAGCAGCTCGGGTCCGAATGTCACCGTAGATACGTCTTTACGACCTCGACGAGCTCTTCAGCCGCGTTGACGTGTGCGCGAGCTTTCGACGTCAGCACATGCGTTTTTACGTGCTCCTCGAGTACGTCCGACATGAGGGCGTTCATAGCTCCCCTCGCTGCGGCAATGCGCTGGAGCACGACGCTACAGCCCTCCTCCGTGTCGAGCGCACGCTCGACCGATTCGATCTGGCCCTGAATTCGCCGAACCCTGTTGAGCAGCTTTGCCTTCTTTGCGATCGTGTGACTCATGCGTCGAACTTTTGCCTGCCGCAGCCAAAATACCTTATGGGGGTATCGGTATCCAGCCTGCGGCGAAGCCCGTAACGGGGTTGACCAAAGCGCCGGAGCCGAGTATCCTGGTTGCAGATTCCTCGTTAGGTGAGGCGTCTGCACGAAGAGATGCCGCTGCCCGGAAAGGTCGAGAGACCCCAACGGGTGACCAGATCCCGCCGAATCAAGGCGGAATCTAATGCGGCTGAGGCCCTTGGTCCTTCGACTAAGCCTGTGCTGAGCGTAGTCGAAGCGCTCAGGATGACAAGGGGCTCTACGTCGTGCAGTGCTAAAGCTCGACAGTGAGGGAGCATGCGCGGTCAAGGCCGCACGAACGTTCTCGAACTGTCGGACGCGAGGAGCGACGGCGGTTTTTTATTTCCGGAGAGGGGGTGATGCATCGCCATGGACGACGGGCCAATTAGTCGATCTAGCCGGCTCGCGATGAGCCTTTTATTTCCTGCTGCGTTCGTTTCTTCGGCGCGGCAAACCATAAAGCGATAGGAGGTACGTGCCATGAAGCGGTTTTTGGCACTTCTGCTCGATCTTGGTAGGCGGATCGGGCGCCGGAGCGAGAGCTTCCACAACGATAGTCTGCGCGCGAACCAGCCCAACGAACCTGCATACGATTTCGGCTATTGGCGATCTCTCGTCAGTTAGCGCTTTGCAACGCCGAACTCCGGGGATAGTGCAGACACATGCTCGCTACCATTCTCCTCTTGACCGGTCTTCAGACGGCTGCATCGCCGGCATCATCCCCGTTGCCTGCACCGACGCCGCGCTTTGCGCTAAAAGTTAGCGGGTCGAACGTGTTCATCGATCAGGCGACGAACGGACCCGGAATTACGCCTCCGGAGGGTCCCGGCTTTTCGCGCGGCTCACCGATCTCGCCGATGTCGCCTTACGATTGGTTCACCAGCGCGCCGGTAACGCCGGGAGTAGCCGGCATCGCGCAATACGAGCTCTTCGGGACGTATCACGCGACCGACCTCGACTTTGGCGCTACCTTTGGCCTCGGCGGGTTGAGCGGAAGCACGACCAACGCCCTCTATTGGGGCGAGCCGCTGATTCCAAACCTGAA
>JBAPZS010000300.1:0-4845 GCA_049285355.1 Candidatus Cybelea sp.
GTGAAGGGCTGACGGCGTTCTTTGGAAGAGCGTCGAAATGCGCCGGATATGATGCCGGCGCCGGGGAGCGAGGAAGCTTTGGCGGGAGGATTTGCAGCACACGAGCGTTGGGCGTTCGCGGAGGCGTATCGGCGTTACGCGTCGCTACTCTATTCGACGGCTTACAACGTGCTTGGTGACGGCGAAGAGACGCAGGATTGCGTCCACGATACGATCGCGCGCCTGTGGCGCTCGCCGTCGGCATACTCGCGCGAGCGCGGCGCGGTACGTAACTTCTTAGTCGTCTGCGTGCGCAACGAGGCGATCTCGCGGCAGCGCAAACAACGGCGACGGCAACGGCTCGAAAAGCGGCTTGCGTCGTTCCCCAGCGAGACGGTCGAGCTCGGCGCGGCCGATCCGCTGGAGCGCGACCGCGTTCGACGCGCGCTGCTGGCGCTTCCAACCGAGCAGCGGCAGGCGCTCGAGCTCGTCTACTATCGGCATCGCACCCACACCGAGGCGGCCGCGGAGCTGGCGGAGCCGCTCGGAACCGTCAAGAGCCGGATTAAACTCGGACTTCGACGGCTGGCCGCCGCCCTTGCACCGGTTGTAAGAGTGAGCGACGCGACGTGAGATACGAGCACGTCGAGGACCGCGCGGCACTCTACGCGCTGGGCGCACTCGATGCCGATTCGGCGGTTACGGTCGAAGCGCACGTTCGCGAATGCCCGGACTGCGCGCAAGAGGTTGGGGCTGCCGAAGCGGATGTCGCGCTGCTGGCCTCGTCGGAGGCCCAGCGCGCGGCGCCGCATACGTTATTCGACCGCATCGAGAGAACGCTCGAAAACCGGCGATCCTATTGGCCGGCAATGGTTGCCATGGCGGCCGCCTTCGTCGTTGGACTCGTGCCGTCGGCCTACTTTCTGCGCGAGAACGCAACGATGCGCGATGCGGTTTTCGCACAGAGCGGCGCCATCGATCGCTTGACGAACGCGCCGCATCGGACCGCGATTTTTCGCTCGATGCCGGACGGCGCACAGGCAACCGTGGCATACGCACCCAGCGGCTCGTGGTACGTCATCGTCGTAAGCGGGATCTCGAAGTCGCTGAGCGTTGCTTGGATGCACGACGGCCGGCAAATCATGCTCGGTGAGGCGATAGCGCACGGCGGTACCGCGATGCTCTATCTTCCCAAGAGCCACCGCATGGATCGGCTGGCGCTCGTGGACGACGGCCGGCTCGTCGCCGAGGCCCAGCTGTACTAAAGAAACGCCGGAAGCTTTACGAGACTTCCTCCGACGAGAAGAACGGGGCGAGGTCGTCCAACTGCTCGATGCGCGTCGCGGGCGGCAACGCGGAGAGAATCTTCGCGCCGTACCGCGTGGACGCTGCGCGACCGTCGAGCAGCGCCATGAGCCCGCGATCGCGACCGCTGCGAATGAGGCGCCCGAATCCCTGTTTGAGCCGCACCGTAGCAGCGGGAACCATGTAGTGGTCGAAGCCGTCGAGACCGCGCGCCTCGAGCGCCCGTACGCGCGCCATTACCAATGGATCGCTCGGCGACGGAAACGGAAGCCGGTCGATGATGACGCACGAAAGCGCATCGCCCACGACGTCGATTCCTTCCCAAAACGTTCCGGTCGCGAAGAGCACGGCGCCCGGCGTGCGCCGGAACCAGTCGATCAGATGGGCTCGCGGCAGTTCGCCTTGAAGCCGGACTGGGAAGGCGAGCCGCTCGCGCAGCAAGCCGTGTACCTCCCGCAAGCGCGCGTGTGAGGTAAACAGGACGAAGGCGCGTCCGCGCGTGCGATCGAGACACTCCTCGATCAGCGGGGCCGCGCGCTGCGCGAACTCCGGTGACTTGGGATTGACGTGCGGCGATGCAATGAAAAGCCGCGCCTGGCGCGCGTAGTCGAACGGCGACGGCGCGATCAACTCTTGCGCGTCGTCGATTCCAAGCGTGCGCCGCGCAAAATCGAAGGAGCCGTCGGTCGAGAGCGTCGCGCTGGTTAAAATTACGCTCGGCGTACGCGAGAAAAGCGTGACCCGCAAGAACTCCTCGACCTCGTTCGGCGCGCAGTGCACCGAATAGCGCGCATCCGCATCGCTGCGCTCGGCCCAGGCGATCGTCTCACCGGTATTCCGCTCGATGCGATCGATCACCGACTCGTGCGCCACGACCGCGCGGAGCGTCAGATCGCGGCGGCGCTCGGCCTCGGGCAACGCTTCTTGCCGATATCTACGTGCCTCGATCCAGTTCGCGAACAACCAGTTCTCCAGACGATAGAGCGCGTCGCGTAGCGCGGTCATCGCCGGCCCCGCCTCCTCGTTTGCGGCGAGCGGGTAACGATCGCCGGGAATTAGAGAGAGCGACGACTCCAAGCGCCGGAGCGCGCCATCGATCTCGCCCTCGAAGGAGGCGGGCAGCTCGTAGGCCCGATGGATCTTCCGCAGCATGCGTCCGATGCTCGCTCCCGAGAGCACCGCGGTTACGGCATCGGTGGCCCAGCGCTCGCACTGATGCGCCTCATCGAGAACCGCGACGTCGTAGGCCGGCAAGAGGCCGCCGCCAACCGCTAAATCGAGAAAGAAGAGCGCGTGATTCACGACGATGACGTCGGCGTACTTGGCCTCGTCGCGTTTCTTGAAGTAGAAGCAGTCGCGAAAGTGCGGGCAGTGCTCGCCGACGCACTCGTCGGCGTCGGCATCGAGCTGCTCCCACTCGCCGGAAGGCGGCACGAACGGAAGCTCCGCGCGATCGCCGGTCAGCGTACGCCCAGCCCATTGCGCGATTTTCTGTATCGAAGGCGACGGTGCGAGCGGACGATCCTCGCGTACGCGTTCGAACTTCTGCCGGCAGAGATAATGCGAACGCCCTTTGAGCAGCGTCACGCGCAGCGATATTCCCAGTGCGGCCTCGACAAGCGGGATATCCTTATGAACGAGTTGCTCTTGCAAGGCGATCGTGCCCGTCGAGAGCACCACCTTTTTGCCGCTGCGCAACGCCGGCACGAGATAGGCCAGCGACTTCCCAACACCCGTCCCCGCTTCGACCAGCGTGTGCATCTCTTCCATGATGCCGCGGTCGACCAGCTGCGCCATCTGCAGCTGCCCCGTACGCAGCTCGAAGCCGGGCAGCGCGCGCGCAAACGGTCCGTCCGACCCGAATATCCACTCGAGCGGTGCCGTCACAAGGTGGGCGCGACGCGCCGCGGCGGCGCGTAAATCACGAGCGTCAAAATAAACCCGGCAAGCAGTCCGGCGACGTGTGCTTGCCACGAAATTCCCGGAATCGTAAACGTAATGACGAGGTTGAGGACGAGAATCCCGATATTCGCACGCACGAGCTCCATGCCCGGTTTTCCAAGTTTGAACCCGATCGCAAAGAGGGCCCCGAACAGGCCGAAGATCGCACCGCTCGCACCGACCGTCGGAACCATCGGATCGCTAAAGTAGACGACGCTCAAACCCGAGGCCACGAGTGAAACCATGTAGACGAGCAGCATGCGCCACGAGCCCAAGGCAAACTCGATGAAGCGCCCGAGGAACCACAGCGAGAGCATGTTGACGCCGATGTGAACCAAGCCGCCGTGAAGGAATGCTCCGGTGACGATGCGCCACCACTGCCCGTCCTTGAGCACCAGCACCGGAAACAGTGCGCCCTCGTAGAGAACCCGGTCGACTCGACCGCCGCCCGTCAACATCCCCGGACCCGCGACCGCTATCTCCCAGAGAAATGCGAGGCCGTTGAGGGCGATCAAGAGGCGCGTGATCACGCGATCATAACCGTACGCGCGAGTTCGAGGGAGATCGCATGACGCTGCCCCGAGACTTCGATCGTTATCGGGCCACCTAAGGGCGCCTTCTCGATGACGCGCAGCTTAACGCCCGGGCGCAAACCAACCTGGCCGAGATAGCGCAGAATCTCCGGCATCTGTTCGGTCACGCCGGAGACCACGACGCGTCTTCCCGGCTCGACCTGTGCGAGCGGAATGCCGCTGCGAATCGGCTCCGTCAGATCTTTCGGCGGAATGGGATGTCCGTGCGGACAGGTCTGCGGGTCGCCGAGCGCCGTCACGAGCCGCGCCTCGACGCGCTCGCTGATGGCATGTTCGAGAATGCAGGCCTCGGCATAAACCTCGTCCCACGGCATCTTTAATACGTCGGTGAGAAGACGCTCGGCCAGACGGTTGCGCCGCACCACGCCGACCGCGACCTCCAAACCTTTGCCCGTAAGCTTGATGTCGCCGCGGACTTCGTGCTCGACGTACCCATCGTTCACCAGCTTCTTGAGCATCCCCGAAACCGATGCCGGCGCGACGCCGAGCTCGGTGGCGAGCGCCGAGGTCGTTACCCCGGGACCCTCTCGCTCGAGGCGATAGATCGCCTTCATGTACATCTCGAACGATTCGGCAAAGTGCGAGTGGGAGTGTCCGGGCACAGCCTTCCTAACTACGCGACTGCGCTTGGAGTTCCGCGAGCGCCCGCTCGAGGCATGCGAGCAGACTTTGCTTCTCGGAGGGCGGCGCAAAGCTGGCGTCGATGGCGTTACGCACGTAGCGCTCGAGCGCAGCCGGTCCGGCCGTTCTTTCGACGAGCTCGTACTCTTCCTGGATTGAGGTTCGAAAGATCGCGGGATCGTCGGCATCGATCGTTACGACGCAGTTGCGCCGGTCGAAATCGAGGTACGGGTGGGGATGTTCGGGCCGCGCCGCCCCGGTAAGCCGGTTCGAGGTTGGACAGACCTCGAGTGGGATGCCGCGCGCCGCGAGCAACTCGACCGTTCTGGGATCCTCGAGCGCCGCAGTGCCATGACCGATTCGTTCGGCCTGCAAGAGCTCGATAGCGTCGCGCACGCTCTGCGAC
>JBAPZS010000301.1:0-7394 GCA_049285355.1 Candidatus Cybelea sp.
ATATTCGCGGGGTCAAGGGCAGCGGTACAAACGGCCGAGTTACTGCCGAGGATATCCTTGCGGCGGTACGCACCGGCTCACCGCGGACGCGAGTTGCGCCCGCGGTTGCCGCCGCGGCCACGTTGCGCACGTCAACCTACGCGCAGCCGCTTCCAGGCAGCGTCATTCCGCTTACGCAGGCGCGCCGGATCATCGCCGAACGCATGGTCGAAAGCCGGCACACCGCACCGCACGCGTGGTCTATGGTCGAGATCGACGTCACCGACGTGTGGGCGTGGCGCATGCGCGAAAAGGATCGCTTCGAACGGGAGACCGGCCTCAAGCTGACGCTTCTTCCGTTCTTCATTCGCGCGGTCGTCGAATCGCTGGCGGCATATCCCCTGATGAACGCGCGCTTCGTCGCGGCAAGCGGCGGCGCGCAGCCGGGGATTGCGGTCAACGCCGAGGTGAACGTCGGCGTCGCAATCGGCCTTCCGACCAACCTCGTCGTGCCGGTCATTCGCAACGCCGACACGCTTTCGATCAAGGGCATCGCGGTCGCGGCAGGCGAGCTCATCGACAAGGCTCGGCGCGGTAAGCTCGGCGTAGACGAGCTGGCCGGCGGAACCTTCACCGTCAACAACAACGGCGCGAACGGTTCGTGGGCCTCGGCGCCGATCATCAACGGCGGTCAGGCCGGCATCGTTACCATGGAGGCCGTCGTTAAGAGCCTCGTCGTTCGTGACGACGACACGCTCGCGATCCGGCGCATGATGAACTCGTGCCTCTCGCTCGACCACCGCGTCGTGGATGGTTATGTTGCCAGCGGCTTCCTCGCCGATCTCAAGCGCCGCTTAGAAGCGATGGGCCCGCAAGGAGAACTCTAAGCGGAGCTTCGCAAGCACTTCCGCTTCGAGGCGGCGCACGCGTTACCGCACCACTTAGGGAAGTGCGCGCGCATGCATGGCCATTCGTACCGTCTCGAGGTCACGATCCGCGGTCCGCTGCAGACGCAGGGACCCACTTCCGGCATGGTCGAGGACTTCGAGAGCATCGAACGGATCGTCAACGAACGCGTCGTCAACCATCTCGATCATCAGACGCTCAACGATCTCGTCGAGAACCCAACCGCCGAAAACATGGTACTTTGGATCTGGCAGCACTTGAATGGTCACCTCACCGGATTGGAAGAAGTGACGCTGTGGGAGACGCCGATGGCTTGCGCGGTGCTGCGTCGGGGCGATCTCGTTTCATGACTCGACGTGCAACGTCATGCTCCAACTAGCCGAAGTCTTTTACTCGATCCAGGGTGAAGGCCACTGGGTCGGGACTCCCGCCGTCTTTGTTCGGTTGGCTGGGTGTAACTTGGCGTGTGATTTTTGTGATACGGATTATTCAACGAAATTTTTTGCGGATGTGGATCGCGTCGTTGGGTTAGTCCGCGAAGTTGGAAACGATTGCCCAATGGTGATTCTGACGGGAGGTGAGCCGTTGGCGCAAAGTGAGACGATGGCTTTGATTGCGGCGTTGCGCGCTGATGGGCGGCGGGTGCATATTGAGTCGAATGGGACGATCTTTGCAGAGTTGCCGGACGACGTCTGGCTCTGTGTATCCCCCAAGGAGAGAGTCGACCCGCGGATGGCGGCAAGGGCGAATGAGGCGAAGCTCATTATAGACCAGCGCGTTCCCGAAGAGCATCTTTCGTTATTTGCCGATAAGTCTTCGATTTTGTTGCAGCCGGAGGGGAATAAGCCCGCCAACGTTGCGCTCGCCTTGGCGTATGCGAAGGCGCATCCGCAGCGCTTTCGGCTCTCGCTGCAGACTCACAAGTTTATCGGCGTGCCGTGATCCTACTCGCCTGCGCGGTCTCAAAAGAGCTGGGGTTTTGGCGCGAGCGCGACGGGGTGGAGCGGCTCGTGATGGGCGTTGGGCCGGTCGAGGGTGCAGCTTCGGTTGCCGAGGCCCTTTCGCGGCAGACGTACGAGCTCGTCGTGAATGCGGGTATCGCCGGTGCATTTGACGGCGCCGCGCGCATCGGCGACGGCGTCGTGGTCGGTGAGGAGAGGATCGAACTGAATCTCGAGCACGGCGAGGCGATCGGGCTGCCACGCGGAGAGCGGGTTGTTGAGTCGGCCCTCTCGGAGTCATCGCTCGTTGCGGCGTTGGGCGCCCGAGGTTTTCCAGTGGTGCGCGGCATCACGGTTTCGCGCGTCACCTCCACCGAAGAGACTGCTCGCCGCCTCTCTGAATCGTACGATGCGCAAGTCGAATCTATGGAGGGCTTTGCGGTGCTGCGCGCCGCGCAGCGCGCCGGCGTTGCCGCCATCGAAGTGCGCGGCATCTCCAATCGCTGCGGCGCGCGCGAGCGTAGCGGCTGGGACTTCGCCGCCGGAACGACCGGGCTGGAACGCGTCACGCGGGCGCTGTTCGATATCCTAGCGGCGCGCGGGGATCTCTAATGGCATCGTATACGCTTGCCTATTCGCCTTGCCCGAACGATACCTATATTTTTGGAGCGCTCACGAACGGCTTGCTAGACGACGCTCCCGAAGTGCACGCTCATCTGGCCGACATTGAAGAGCTCAATGCGGCGGCCGCGCGCGGGCAATACGAACTCACAAAAGTAAGTTATGGCGCCATACCATCGCTGATGAACCGGTATCGGATTCTACGATCGGGCGGCGCGCTCGGGCGCGGCTGCGGTCCGTTGCTCGTGGCTCGGCCCGCCGGCTCTCCGGAGCATTTCGCCGACTTCGCCCGCAAGCGTATCGCGATTCCAGGCGAACATACGACGGCCTTTTTGCTGCTGCAGCTCGCGCTCGGCCGGCGTTTGCGGACGGTGCCGATGCGTTTCGACCGAATCGTAGGCGCGGTTTCGCGGGGCGAGGTCGAAGCCGGGCTCATCATCCACGAGTCGCGCTTCACTTATCGCAATGCCGGGCTCATCTCGATCGCCGATCTAGGCGAGTGGTGGGAGACGATGACGCTTCTGCCGGTACCGCTCGGTGCGATCTTGGTTCGCAACGATATCGATGAAGGCGCCGCGAAGTCGCTCGACGCGGCGATTCGCCGCAGTTTAGCCTTCGCGCGCGGTAACGAGGCGGCGGTCATGCCGTACGTCCGCGCGCACGCCGCCGAGATGAACGATGAGGTAGTGAAGGCGCACATCGGACTCTACGTCAACGAGTTCAGCCAGGACCTCGGCGAAGCGGGTCGCGAGGCCGTGCACGCGCTCTTTTCGCGCGCGCACGATGCCGGCATTCTGGGCCGCCAAGCGGAGCCGATCTTCGTTTAACGAAAGGGGAGCGCCGTGCAACGCCGCCGCTTTCTCGCCGCAACCGCCGCAGTAGCCGCTGCAAGTGCGGCTCGCAGTATCGCCGAGCCGTTGCCGCCGGCGCGCATCGAGCTGGGTGATGAAGTCTTCTTACGACGCGCGTGGCGCGAGTTGGACGGCCGCACTATCGGCCTCATCGCTAATCAAAGCGGCGTAACCTCGCGCTTGGAATCAATCGTTGACGCCAGCATTCGGCACGGAAACATTCGAGTCAAGGCGATCTATGCGCCGGAGCACGGCTTTCGCGGCGATCGAAACGCCGGCGCCTCCGTTGCCTCGTACGTCGACCCGCAGACGCACCTGCCGGTCTACAGCCTTTACGGCGCATCGCGCCATCCCAGCGAGGAGATGCTCGCTGGAGTCGACGTATTGGCCTTCGATATCCAAGACGTAGGCTCGCGCGCTTATACCTACATCTCTACGATGGCCTATGCGATGCAAGGAGCGAAGAGTTACGACAAGGAGTTTTGGGTCTTCGACCGGCCCAATCCAATCGGCGGCGCGATCGAGGGCCCAGTTCTCGAACCGGCATACGAATCGTTCATCGGACTCTATCCCATTCCAATGCGGCACGGCATGACGGTCGGCGAGCTGGCGATGCTCTTCAACGACCACTTCGGAATCGGCGCGAAGCTGCGCGTAATCAAGATGACCGGCTGGCAGCCCTCGATGATTTGGCCGGATACCGGTTTGCAGTGGGTGCAAACGTCGCCGAACATTCCCGATTGGCTGACGACGTTCGCGTACGTCGGCACCGGCCTGCTCGACAGCGCCGGCATCAACAACGGCAGCGGCTTTACCAAGCCGTTCTTACTGGCGGGCGCTCCCGGTGTCGACGCCACGGCGTTGGCCGCTCGCTTGAACGCACGCAACCTCCCGGGTGTATGGTTTCGGCCCGCGGTGTGGTCGCCGATGGTGGGCTTTTGGAAGAATCGCGAGCTTACGGGAGTCGAGCTAATGATCTTCGACCCGCGCCGCTTCGTGGCCGTGCGCAGCGCAGTCGAGATTCTCGTCGCCGTCCGCGACATGTTTCCTCACGCAATCGACATCGCAAGCGTCTCGCAGCTCGACCACGACTGGGGGACCGATTCGATTCGCACGGCGCTTTTGGCCGGCAAGAGTGCCGACGCAATTCTCGGTCAGTGGGCGGCCGACGCCGCGCGGTTCGAAGTGCTGCGGCGACGATACCTGCTCTACTAGTCCCTGACGCCGATGGCCGCCAGCTCGTCGGCGGCGGCCGTCAGCTCGGCGGACAGACGGCGCAGCTCGCGTTCGATGTTCGTCGAGTTGGCGGCGAAGATCTCGCGCCACATCTCTGGGTTCATGCTTGCGATGCGCAAAAGCTCGCGCGCAACCGGTCCGCACAGCCGTTCGGCATCGCGATCGCTCTCGCGAAGCAAACGCGCGAAGCGATAAGCAACGACCTGCGGAACGTGCGACGTGATCGCCACGATGCGATCGTGCGCGTCGGCGCTCATCCCCAGCGGCAGACCGCCTAGCAGGGCGATGAAATCGCTTGCGCGCGCGTCCAGTTGGGCGTCTCCCGTCGGAACGTAGGCCCACGGACGCCCTTGAAAGAGATCGGCGCGCGCGCCCTGCATGCCGCCGCGTTCGCTGCCCGCCATCGGATGCGTCGCTACGAAGTTTCGCAGCCTAGCGGCCGCCGTCGCGACGGGAACCTTCACCGAGGCAACGTCGATAATTAACGCCGGCGCTGGATCCTGCAGCTTATACAAGCCTGCGATTTCGGCCAGCGTCGCTTCGAGATGCGCTGCGATAACGACGGTCTCGCAGGTATGGAGAAGCTCGTCGTGGGTCGCGACGGTGTCTATCGCTCCGGCGCGCCGCGCGTCATCGAGCGCCGCCGGATCGCAGTCGTAGCCGGCGACCGATAGACGGTTCCGTCGCGCCCGTAACCCGATCGAGCCGCCGATGGCCCCGACGCCGATGATACCGAGCATTAGTGGCCTGTAACTATCAGTCTCGGACTAAATCCGGGCGTAGCACTCGCGCGCCGTCGAGGTAGACGTGCTCTATCTCGGCAGGCGTTTGCGTCGTGTTGACGTGCATCAGGATGCGAATGCACTTTCCGAGCGCGCCGGGGACGGCGATCTCGACGGCGTGCAGCATCGGCACGGTGACCCAACCCATATCGCGGGCGGCAAGTGCCGGAAACGCGGCGTGAAGATCGGGCGTCAGCGTGAAGAGCACGGAGGCGACGTCCTCAAGCTCGATGCGGTTGCGTCGCACGACCTCGTGCAAAAGTCGCTCCGTCGCGCGAGCGATGGACGCGCGATCGTCGGCATCGACCGTAATCGCGCCGCGGATGCCCCGAAAAGCGCGAACCCCCGCCGATTTGGCAGGGGCTTGCGTTGTCGATGGCTGCTCCCCATCAGGGTCGCCTAACACGTTCCCTCACCGAGTCGTATAGCGCGACAAATAGGAGTAGGCGTTCACCCTCGACGTCCACATGATGCTGAGTATGCAATCATAAGCAAGCTTAATTGTCAAGGTCTGCGTCTTCGCTCGTTGAAGGCGAGTAAGCATGCTACGCGAGCGCTTGATCGAGGCACTCGGGGCCGAGGCCGTTAAGACCGCGCCGGAAGACCTCGCGGTCTACGCGTTCGATGCGTATACCGAAGGTGCCAAACCCTCGGCGATCGTCCTGCCCGGCTCGGCGCGTGAGGTGAGCGCCGTCGTCAAGATCGCGCGCGCGTGCGGCGAGCCGATCGTCGCGCGCGGAGCGGGAACGGGGTTGTGCGGCGGCGCCGTCCCCGCGAACGGCGGGGTTATCATTTCGCTGATGCGCATGAACCGCATCCTCGAGCTCGATCTGGGAAACCGGCGCGCGCGCGTCGAGCCCGGCGTTATGAATCTCGATCTTTCGCACCGGGTGGCGCCCGAAGGTTTTTTCTATGCGCCCGATCCTTCGTCCCAGCAGATATCCACGATCGGCGGCAACATTGCAACCAACGCCGGGGGACCGCACTGCCTCTCATACGGCACGACGGTCAATCACGTGCTGGGCGTCGAGATCGTCGACCAAAACGGCGAGGTCTTTACGACGAGCATCGACGACGCGGGTTACGATCTCACGGCAGCACTCGTGGGCAGCGAAGGCACGTTGGGGATCGTCACCTCTGCATGGCTACGATTGCTCGCGCTCCCGGAGGCGGTGCGCGTTTGGGTCGCGGCGTTCAACGAGATGGATGCCGCGTCCGAAGCCGTTTCGGCAATCGTCGCCGCCGGCATCGTTCCCACGGCGCTGGAGATGATGGATAAAGTCATCACCGAGGTCGTCGAGGCGGCCTTTCACGCGGGCTATCCGACCGACGCGGCGGCAATTCTGCTCGTCGAGAGCGCCGGTTTCGAAGAAGACGTCGCGGCGAGCGAAGCGGCGATTGCAGCGATCGTCGAGCAGCACGGCGCGAGCTATTGGCGAAGCGCGCGCAGCCCGGGCGAGCGCGCCTTACTCTGGGCGGGGCGCAAGGGGGCGGCCGGCGCTACCGGACGCATCGCACCCAACTATTACACGCAGGACGTCTGCGTGCCGCGCAGCAAGTTGCCGCAAGCGCTGCGCGCCGCGGAGGCCGCGGCGCGCGCAAATCATATCACGGTGGGCAATGTCTTTCATGCCGGCGACGGGAATCTGCACCCGCTCTTGATGTACGACAAACGCGATCGCAAGCAAGTCGCCGCGGTCGTCGAGGCGGGCAACGCGATTTTGCACTCGGCGATCGAGTTGGGTGGGACGATTAGCGGCGAACACGGTATCGGCTGGGAGAAACGCGACGCCATGACGCGCGTCTATTCGACAGCCGACCTCGCCACGATGGGACGCGTGCGCGACGTCTTCGATCCGCAGCGGCTGCTTAATCCGGAGAAGATCTTTCCAAGCGGAGCGCGCTGTCCGGAGGTAACGCCGCCGTGAGAACCACGCAGCAGACCGAGAGTCCCGAAAGCGTCGAGCAGGTCAGCGAGATTCTCGGGCGCTGCGACCGCACCGGTGAGAAGGTCGCAATCAACGGGGGTGAGACGTTGGCCGGGATGGGCTACCCGCCCGAACGGTTGGACGTAAGCC
>JBAPZS010000302.1:0-8416 GCA_049285355.1 Candidatus Cybelea sp.
CTCTTGCGCCGATTGGCCTCGAAACGAGTTGGGATATCGAACACGACTTAGCCGGCTTCTTAGCGGCCTGCAACGGAACGGGCAGCCTCCCGGGCACTAAGTGTCGGAACAACGGCTTCGACAACGAGTACTGGGGTTGCGGCAGCTATTGCCCAAACCAAAACCCGCCGTATAGCTACGTACCGCACTCCGAAACCAAGCCGTACTTCTTCATGGGCAAGCACTACGTGCTGGCCGACGAGATGTACGCATCGAATCTCGACGCCAGCAGCTTCATCTCGCATCAGTACATCATTGCCGGTCAAGCCAGTTCGGCGGTGAACTTTCCGGACGGCTGGTGGGGTTGCCCCGGCGTTCCCAGCGGCGACGACATCGCCACGCTTACCAAAGATCGCTCGTACGGCAGCGCGATCCCGCTGTGCTGGGATAACGACACCCTTGGCCGCGAGATGGACAAGGCGCACCTCTCGTGGGCATTCTACGCAGCCAGCTACTATGGCGATGGCGGCATCTGGAGCGCTTACCAGAACATCAGCTACGTTTACAACGGTCCCGACTGGAAGAAAGACGTCATCACGCCGCAAACCAACTTCTTTAGTGACGTTTCTAATGGGAAGCTACGCGCCCTAAGCTGGGTGACGCCGACCTGCGAAAACTCCGACCATGCCGGCTGCGGCGCCAAGACCGGCCCGGCGTGGGTCGCCTCGCTCGTTAACGCAATCGGCGAGTCGAAGTACTGGAAGTCCACCGCCATCTTCATCTTCTGGGACGACTACGGCGGCTGGTACGATCCGGAACCACCCGCGAAGGTCGACTACGATGGTCTCGGCATGCGGCTCCCGCTGCTGATCGTCTCGCCCTACGCGAAAGGGGGCCTCGTCGACCACACGCACTTCGAACACGGCAGCATTTTAAAGTTCGTCGAGGATACCTTTGGCCTTGGCAGGCTCGCGGCGAGCGACAAACGCGCGAAACCCCTTGACGACGCGTTCGACTTCAACGAGGCCCCGAGGGCGTTTCAGGTCGTTCCGTCGGAACACGACGCAAATTTCTTCAAGCACCAACCCCCAGACTATCGAATTCCCGATGCGGAATAATCTCTTTACCACACGCTAGCCTTTAAGGAAATCGACGACTGTGCGGAATCTCACCTCGTTATCGCGGGTGTTCGCTCTTACCGCGGCGGTAGCCATTGGCGGTTGCGGAACGCAACCGCTCGCACCGGCGGTTCCTCCTGGTGCGGCGCCGGCTCCCCAACTTCGGTCGAGTGGAAAGGGCGCGGGGGCGTTCGTGTACACTTGTCAGAACGAAGGAACCGCCGACTGCTTAGTTTACAGCGGTCACCGTGTTTTGCGAACGATTACGAAAGACGTGACCAAACCGGTCGGAATCGCCGCAGGTAAGGACGGCCTCTTCTATGTTGCCGACGAATCCGCCCTGAAGATATGGATTTTTTCGAGCGGCGGTCGGAAGCTCGTCGGCAAGCTCAGTGACGGGAAGAACGTGCCTGATGACGTTGCGGTCTACAACGACGAAGCAGCGGTCTCCAACCAGAAGACGCTGACGTTCTTTAGCAAGGGCGCCACGAAGCCGACGCGCACGCTGAAAGATTCGAGCGCGCAGCAAGGACGGGGAGCAGCTTTTGATTCGCAGGGGAACTGCTATTGGAGCTTCGAGAACAAATCGTCCGCCACGCAGGTCGACGAGTTTAAAGGCTGTAGCGGCAGCCCGAAAAACCTCAAGATCAGCGGAGGGTCACCATACGGCATCGCGCTCGACGCTACGGGAAACCTGTACTTTACGGCCTATAACACCGCGGGGAGGGGCGTCTACCGTTGCAAGGGGTTTGCGTCGTGCAAACTTGTATGGAGCTCGTTCGTCGATCCGCAGTACGTCAACTTCTCAAAAGGCTTCTCCGACCTCTGGGTCAGTGACCCCGCCAATTATCAATCTACTGCAGCGCTCTACGAAATTGACCTATCAACGGGCAAGGTAATCGACACGATCAGCTACGGTTTCTCCTCCCTCAACCCGCCGATCGGAGTCGCGGCTGGTCCCGGCCCGCTGTAGAGGCGCTTACCTCCTCGCGGCGTCCTGCGGGGTGGCGGCGATGGGCCACCGCACGCCGAAACCGCCGGCGCACCAATAAGCATTGATAATGGCGTACAGTTGTCTTAGTGGCCGCCGACTCGAATAAGACATGAGAAAACCCCCTTTGAAAAAGGTGCCGAAAAATCGCTTCGCCCGGGCCCCGAAAAAGCGTAACAGCGGGGGCTCTAAACGGCACGCGACCCCCCTTTTCCGGGTCATTCGCACCCTCGTTCCCGCTCGGCTCATCCCAAAATCCAGACTTTTACAGGCAAAGCTATCTTTGGGCAGAATTTCGTACTAGTATATTCGTACTAGTACGTAGGCTTCCTAGCGCCCCCCGGCGCCGAAAGGAGAAAAAAGATGCGGACGATGTTGCTCGGTCTTGCGCTAGCGGCCCCGGCCCTACTCTTGGGCGGCTGTGCCTCGGCGAACATGTCGGGTGGATCCTTCCTGCCCAGCGCGAGCCAAGCCCTCCACGTCCAATCGCTCGATTCGGTCGGGGGCAGTATCCCCTCGGTCAGGGCCCCGATCCCGGTGAGGAACCACGATTCGGTGGGCGGTTCGATCCCCTCCCTGCGAGTGCGACATCATCAGGACTCGGTGGGTGGTTCGATCCCCTCCCTGCGAGTGGTGCATCATCAGGACTCGGTGGGCGGCTCCATCCCCTCGCACCATCACTAGAGGTCAGCCCTGCAGTTCGGCTGCGGTTAGCCTAGTGTGTAAAGGTTTCCTAAAAAAAGCGTGGGACCGAAGGCTGGTACGAACGTACCATAGAACGGGCTCAGTCCAGCGACGCGCACACGCGCGCGCCGATGGATAAAGGTTAATGTTTCTTTTTTCTCAAGTCGATAGGTCGGGACTATGCTGACAACCGTTAGTAAGGGCCTTAGCTTCAACGCGATCGAATTCAGCAACGCGCTCAAGGCAGCGGACTTTAGCCGTTGCCATCTGCTTGTTGACCGGGTCGAGACGGTCGAGGCGATCGTTGCCGCCGCACGGCTGGCGATGCGCGAACGGCGCTTCCTGGCGGTGATCGGTTTGCTTTCAGATTTCCCTGAAGCTGCCGGCGAATTTCGGAGCGCGCGAGACGTCCTGCTTGGCGCGGCCCTTGGTTACACGCGTGACTACGTGATGGGCCGGAGGCTTATCGATCGCGCGCTCAACGACGTGACGCCCGGCGACCCTGTCCACGACGAAGGGTTGTACTACAAAGCGGCGATTGCGTGGATGCAGCACGACCACCGCGAAGCGGAAGAGGCCGCGACGGCGCAGCTATGGTCGACCGATCCGAACAATCGCGCCCGAGCCCACATCCTGCTATCGTGGATCGCGCTTCGGCGCGGCGACGTGCTTGCTCAGGTCGACGAGTTGAAGAAGGCGCTCGACGAGCTCGACGTTGCGCAACCGCCCGACGAGTGTTTGCGCGGCAACGCCCTGTTGACGCTTGCTTTGTTGTGCCGCGAGATGCCGCTGCAGGACGTTGCGACGCGCGTTCGTCGCACCTACGAATCGCTGCCCTGGACCACCGGATTACAACTCGAGCACTTTCAGGTGACGCGGTTCTTGGCTGCGATCGACGAGCTGCAAGGTAACGAGCTCGCGGCCTTCGGCGCCTTTAAAAAGGCCGCCCGGCTAGCGCCGTCCGATCACTGGAGCGTCCTATGCTTCTTAGACCGGGCGCTGCTTGCCAAGAACACCGGCGAATCGTCCTTCGCCGCGGAGCAGTTGCAAGAGGCGCATGATATCGCACAGCGCGTTTCGTGGAACGAAGTTGCCGGCGAAGAGCGCTCGGCACTGCTGGTTCTCGCCGAACTCTTCGCCTACGAAGTTCCCGCGATTGCCGAGCAGTATCTCGCGCGCTTCAGGTCGCTGAGTTCGAGCGTCGTCCCGATGTTTTCGTACGGGACCGACCCCCGCGTTCGCGGTTTCGAAACGTACTCTCAGGGCATCGCTTGGCTACGCCTGGGTGACATGGAGGCCGGAAAGGCCGCGTTGACCGAAGCGTGGTCGATCTTCGAAGACTTCAACTACGGCTGGCGAGCCGCGCTCTGCGCGTTAGGCCTCTACGAGGCGACGCGCGACCGGCGTTGGACGGAGCGCGCCGCTCGCAAGATCGCACCGTGGCCTCGGAGTTGGATCGCTCGACGCGTTGCCGATTCGAGGGCGACCACGGTAGTGCCGCTCGACCGCGTTCCGCCCGCACAGCGCGACGTGCTCGAACTCTTGCGAGCCGGACGACGGAACTCCGAGATCGCAGATATGCTTGGCCGGAGCCCGCATACGGTCCGCAATCAGCTCGCGCAGTTATTCCGGATCTTCGACGTCAAGAGTCGCGGAGAGTTGGTCGCGCTGTTGTCGAAGCCGGCGTTTCCCGTAACGTGGCTGCCGAAGCATCGGCGAAACGAAAACTGAGTAAAAATCGCGCCCGGCCGTCGGGCGCGATTGCCTTTCTCTTTTCCGATATCGAAGGGAGCACGCGTCGCTGGGATGCGTACGGCGATGCGATGCGCGATGCTCTTCGACGTCACGACGAGATTCTGCAAGCGGAGATCGAGCAACGACGCGGATACGTCTTTAAGACGATCGGCGATGCATTCTGCGCCGCGTTCTGGAGCGTTCCCGAAGCGCTGGCAGCCGCCGTCGAGGCGCAGCGCTCCCTCGAAAAACAAGACTTCCACGCGGTCGACGGCCTGCGGGTGCGGATGGCGATCAGTGCCGGTGAAGCCGACGAGCGCGCGGGGGATTACTTCGGGACCGAGGTCAACCGCGCGGCGCGCCTGCTCTCCGCCGGTCACGGCGGTCAGATCCTCGTCTCGGGCGGTGCCGCCGATCTCTTAACGGGCAATCTGCCCTCCGGAATAACGCTCCGTCATCTCGGCACGCTCGCGCTGCGCGACCTAAAGGAACCCGAGCGCGTCTATCAGCCGATTGCAGCCGGCCTGCGCATCGAGTTTAAAGCGCTTCGCGCGCTGGAAACGCCGCCCAACAACCTTCCCTTGCAGACGACCACGTTCGTCGGGCGCAGCGAGGACGTGATCCGCATCGAGCGACTCTTGGAGACCGAGCGTCTCATCACGATCGTTGGTGTCGGCGGGATGGGAAAGACGCGCTTGGCGCTCGAGGCCGCCTCGGCAGCGCTCAACGATCGAAAAGACGGCACGTGGTTAGTGGATTTCGCGTCGCTTTCCGACGAAGCGCTCGTCGTCAGCGCGCTGCTTGCGCTTCTCGGTGCGGATCAAGCCAAGGATGCGACGGTCGACGGCCTGGTCGAGTATTTGAAAGACCGCGAGCTGCTGCTGCTCTTGGACAACTGCGAGCACCTGATCGCCGAGGTCGCGCGCACGGTCGCGGCGCTGATCGGTCGTTGCCGCTACGTAACGATACTCGCGACGAGCCGCGAAGCGCTCGACGTCACGGGAGAGTATCTCTATCGTCTTTCGACCCTCGATCTCGAGATGGCTGTTCGGCTCTTCAACGATCGGGCGCGTGCGGCTGACCGCGACTTCTCGCTCGAAAGTGAGGTGCAATCGGTAGAAGATATCTGCCGGCGACTCGATGGAATTGCGCTGGCGATCGAGCTCGCCGCCGCGCGCGTCCGAACGATCCCGGTACGCAAGCTTTGCGAGCACCTCGAGCTGCGCTTACTGGCCGGGGGACGCGATCGCCAGCCGCGCCAACAGACGATGCGAGCGCTCATTGATTGGAGTTACGATCTCCTATCTCCGGAAGAGCGAGGCTTTTTCAGGCGCTGTGCAGCCTTCATCGGCGGCTTCACGTTCGAGAGTGCGATCGCGCTGGGCGATGCCCGCGACGTAGGCACGCTCGAGCTCCTCTCGTCGCTGGTGGATCAGTCGCTGGCCGTCATCGATGCGCTCGAGACCGGGCCGCGCTATCGTCTGCTCGAGCCGATCCGGCAGTACGCGCGCGAAAAATTGGAAGAAAACGACGAAACCCACGATGCGCTCCGGCAGCACGCGCGCGCCTACGCGTCCCTCGCGCACGACGGATACGAGGAATGGGATACGAACCCGCAGCGCGATTGGCTCGCGCGATTCGCGAAGGAGCTGCCGAACTTTCGCGCGGCGCTGACCTGGACGGTGGAAGAGAGACACGATGCCGAGTTGGGAGCGTCGCTCGCGGGAGACTCCGCGCCCATCTTCTTGCGTTTGACGCTTCTGAATGAGGGGATCGAGTGGTGTCGGGAGGCTCTCCGCGCTGGGCACGAGCTGCCGCCCGCGATTCAGGCGCGCCTGCGTTACGTCCTCTCGATGCTATTTCAGAATAAAGGCGCCCTGAGTGACGCCTTCGACCAGGCTCTTGTCGCCGTAACGCTCTATCGTCAGACGAGCGATACGCGCGGACTAGCGCGTTCCTTGTCGCAGCTCTCGCATCGGTACGTTCGTCAGGCTCACCCGGATGAAGCAAAAGCCGCTGCCACTGAAGCGTTGGCAGTCGCCCGCGCGCTCGGCGACCGCCGGCTTCTCGCCGACGCGCTGCGGCGCTGTGCGCAAGCATTTGAGGCTGACGGTATGGATCGCGTTCGGGAGATGCACGCGGAGAGCGTCGCCTTATTTCGGTCCCTCGGCCATGACGACGAGACGGCTCGAGCGCTGCAGTGGTGGGGGATGTGGGAGGCCGAGAACGAGAACTACAGCATCGCTGCGGAGCGGCTCGTCGAGGCGAAGCAACTCGCCGGCGAAGAGCTGGCGGTGGCACTCGCCGACGACATAGCCGCCTGCTATTTGGTGATCGGCGACCTTGCGAGAGCCGAGCCGATTATCCGTGAGGCATTGGAGCTAGCCGTGAAACTTGCGCACCCGATCCACGTGCCGTTTGCCATCTCGTACGTCGCGGCGGTCGCTCGAGATCGTGACGCCGCCGAGGCTGCTCGTCTCATTGGATATGCCGAGGAGCGGCTGCGTGCAGCCGATTTTCAGCTCTCCCCCTACGACTGCGCGATCTTCGCGGGTCTTCGGGAGGCATTGCGAACAGCGCTCTCTGAAGCGGAACTATCGCAGCTATTCGCCGCGGGCGCGGCGCTGAGCGAGGGCGAGGCGATCGCCCGCGCAACCGCACTCACCCTACTCTAACTAGCAGTGCTGTAAACCACCGTCGCGACGAATTCCTTGCGACTGCTCGTCGTAGGAGCACTGCTGCGTCACCAAAAACGAGCCGTTCTCGCCGTAGCAACCGTTGATCGCATTGTACTTTCCGCGCAGCTCGTGGCTGGACCGATTGTAGCCGGCTTTAAAGGAGAACGTACACGCCGTGCTGGCGATCGTGGCCACGAAGACGCCTGCGACGCCGCCCCAGGTAGAGTACGCGTCCACGACGTTTGCGTAGGTCGCGCTGCCGAACGTGAAGCCGAAGTAGCCGCCGAGGGTGCCATCCAATCCGGCAAAGTTAGCGGTCGCAGTTCCGGTTCCAAGAGCGCTGTCGGTGACCGCTCCGGAGTACTGTCCGGTAAGGTTTTCATGGCCGTGCGACATCGGCTGCTGGACGGCGGGCGCCGGACTCGCGCTCAAAGCGATCAGGCCAACTGAAAAAAGGGCTGCGCTCAAACGAGGCAAGTAGTTCATAAACCGCTCCTTAACAAAATAGCGCCCGTCAATATGTGCGGGACTTTCCTCTCTTCAATGATACGACTTCGCTTTGTAGGCGCCCTTTTTTGACGAGCTTTTATTTGTATCCCTGAACGCATGACTCGGTGGCGTTGCTTAGCATAGGCTGCGCTGTGTAGGACTTCTTTCCGAAACGATCGTTGGCGATGTTGTGCCACGCGCAGTAATCGCCGATCTCTCCCGAAACGCCGTTCCAACCGGTGTATGGTTCCGGGTCGGTAATCGCCTCACCGTATTCGTGGCCGGCCATGATCGTCACGCCTTCGTCGATCCCGCTCTCGCCGGCCGGCGGTTTGATGATGTTCTTCCCGCAGCCGCTCGCGTCGGGCATATAAGGAAAGTCGTCGTACGCTAGCAGCTTCTTGCCTTTGTAAAAAGTGTTGCTGTGGTACGCGCACCAATTCGTGCTGAATCCTACCGTGCTGTGACCGGTAGGCGTCGCGACGACGTACAATCCGTTGGCATTGTAGCCCAGATGTGCGATCGACTTGAGCGCCTCCGACGAGACGTCTTGGTCGGTCGGGCTCTTCGGAACCACCGAGTCGTCGCTCCAGACGCCGCCGAGCTGATCCTTGGGATTCGTGATGTAAATCGTGCTCCCGCTAACCACCTCGTAGTATTGCGTTTCGATGTTGTTGTGAGAGCTGCCGCCCATGTTCTTAGTGTACGATTCCAGAAGATTCTGCACCTTATCGGGATCGCCG
>JBAPZS010000303.1:0-3338 GCA_049285355.1 Candidatus Cybelea sp.
CCGGCGGCGGACCGGCCTCGGTCGCCTCAGCCGGTACCTCGGGTTTCATCAACCAGGTCATCAAGACCGGTACGTTCCCGGGCTTCGCCACGGCGAACTTGGGAATTGGAACCCCGCAGTATTACCACCAAGCGTCGGTAGAGATCGGCGGCTCGACCCCCGATCGTACCTTCAGCTACTACGTCGGCCTCGCCGGCTTCAACCAAGCCTATCGCGCCTTCGATAACTCGAATGGCGCCGGCTACATGACGCCGGGCGGCATCTTCTCGGGCAACGTCGACGGCGACTTCATGGGTTACGGTTTCGGCAGCGCTCAGGTTTACGACGTATGCCCAACCTGCCTTACCGCGACCGGCCAAGGCGTCAAGCCCGTCTGTCAGCTCTACGGAGGCAAGGGCTTCAACTACCCCGATCAGGGTTGCTGGAGTTACTACAACGGTATCTCGGCCGACCCGTCGCAGATCGCCGATCGCGAAAGTGTGATCAATCTGCACATGGGCATCCCCAAGGCCAACGGCCTGCGGGATGACGTTCAGGTCTTATGGAGCGGCTCGGCACTGTCGAACTACTTCTACCAGAGCCCGAATGACTTCGGCCCGGGCAACAATCAGTTCATCTATTCGCTCTTCGGCACGAAGGCCGCGTCGCCGATTTGCGGCCCGGAAAACCTTGCGCCGGGGCTCACCGTCAACGGCTGCTCGAGCCCGCCTGGGTCGGCTCAGCAGATTCAGTCGTTCTTGCAGCCCAACCAGTTCTATCTGCAGAACGCGGGATTCCCGGCCGGTCCGTACTACTGCGCGCCACCGAACAAGTACCTCGGAACGATAGCATGCGGCCCGACCTACTTCGGCTACGGCGACAACGTAGCGTACAACGTCCCGTTTGGATCCGTGATCGGCACGCCGGCGGGTACGAAGGCGCCGGGCGTCTATATGTCGCCCAACACGCCCGCCCACGCGTTCAACGGGCAGATTCCGATCAACGATGAGGGGCTGGACTCCAATCGGAACGATACGGGCGTCGCGAAGATTCAGTACACGTACGCGTTAAGCCAGTCGGCCTATCTGCGTGCGTACGGCTACACCTTCTACTCCGACTGGATGGAGCAAAGCCCAACCTTTGGCGCAGAGGGCGTTGCCGAGTACACGCCGTCGGCTACGGCGGCCGAATATCAGCTCATCACCCACACCTCGGGCGGTGCGCTGGACTTCCAGGATCAACTCAACGACCAAAACCTGGTCTCGGTCGACGGGAACTACACGACCGCAGGCGTCATCCGCTTCAATAACTCCTCGGCGTACTCGGGGTGTTTAGGCGCATGCGGCTCCGGTTCGCCAATCGGCTATATGTCGCCGGGCGGTTCATCGGCTGGGTATAACTGCTACGATCCTACGACGGGCGTGCGACAGATCTGCCTGGCCAACGCCAGCGGATACTACGACACCAGCCTCAAGGGCGTTACCTCCTCGGGTGTACATTACAACTGCGCGAAGAAGGCAGTTGCCCAGTGCACCGTTATCCCGACCTGGACCAGCAGTGCACAGGTAGGTCCGACCGGTTTCGGCGGCCCCGCCAACGCTACGTGGGACAGTCTCTGGAGCGGGAATGTGACGGGCGCGCAAAACACGGTCAAACCGCTCTTCACGAACTTCTCGATTCAAGATCAGTTCCGTCCAAATGACAAGCTGCTGATCAACGCAGCAATCCGGTACGACAACTTCACGTACGACCTGCCGGATTCGACCTCGACAGCAACTGAGTTCTACGCCAACATGACGGCGCAGTACACCTGCGTTTTGGCGGCCACGAATCAGGTTCTGACCGTGGCACTCCCGCCTGGTTCACCGCCACCGGCCGCGGCGCAGTACGTCAACGGTAACTGCGACCAGGCCGCTGCGGCACTCCATCCATCAGGCCCGCATACCGGCTGGGTCCACCCCAACGGCACGACTCAGAACGGCATTTCGGCGCCGGACTGGACCGCGGCCTCGCCGGGCTCGTACTCCCTGAACTACTGGGAGCCGCGAGTCTCGGCAACGTATACCCAGAACCCGGATGTGGTCTGGCGTATCTCGGCCGGCCGCTACACGCAGCCGCCCATCTCGGCGTCGGTGCAGTACCTCAGCGCCTCGGGTGATAACCGGTCGCTTTGGAACAACATGACGAACCTCGGGTTCTACTCGCCGTTCCATCCGATTCCGGGAATCTCGTCGGGACAATACGACCTCTCGTACGAGCAGCACTTCCGTGGCACCGACATGAGCATGAAGATCTCGCCGTTCTACACGTGGGTCACGGGCTGGCAACAGCAGACCTTCATCGGCGCCGGCTTCGTGACGCAAGTCCCCGTCGGCGTAAACCGCAACGAAGGTGTCGAGTTCCAGTTCAACAAGGGTGACTTCACCCGTAACGGACTCTCCGGCCAGCTGGCCTTCACCTATACCAGTTCGAAGGTGATGTTCCAGAACGTGCCGCTGAGCACGGGCGGCGTCGTCACCAGTGAACTGGTGGCGCTCAATCAAGCCATCGCGGGCTACAACCAGCTGACCAAGATGGGTGGCGGGTCTCCCTGCTACCAAGCCGGCGTCGGCGTGGCGTGTAACACCAAGAACGGCAAGATTGCGTCGGGCTTCGATACGATCAACAACCCGTACTACAGCAAGTCACCGCAAGGGTTGCTGAACACGGGCGCTTGGTACAACCCGTACTCGACGGCCATTGCGCCGAATCTCAACGGCGCGCTGGGCAGTTACATCTCGCCAATCGTTTCGTCGTTGATCCTCAACTGGCGCCACGACAAGCTGGCCATCACGCCTACCTTCTCGTTCCAGACGGGCGGCTTCTATGGAAGCCCGCTCGACGTCAACGGCGTCGACCCGCGTACCTGTGCACTGAACTCTGCAGCCACCGGGATTACAAAGGTCTCCCCGCATACCAACCCGCTGCAGTGCAACTACCTCTACCTCACCTCAGCAGGCACGGGTCCGTTCACGTACCTCTACGCTCCTAACCCGCAGACGGGGAACTTCGCATTCGACAACTACCAGCAGCCCAGCTCGCTCGTCGGAAACCTCCAGGTTTCCTACGATGTGAGCCCGATGGTTCGGCTGACGTTGCTCGGTGCGAACCTCTTCCATACCTGCTTCGGCGGTTTCGCGGCGGCATGGACCGCCGCCAACCCGCCAAGCAACACGGTCTGCGGCTACGATCCGGCGGGGGGCACGATCAACAGCACGCTCTATCCGTCGAACTTCTACAACGGGACCGGCATCGGCGACCGTGCGGCGAACAAGGCAAGCACGCCGTTCACGTACAGCTACACGCCGAGCGGACTAAAC
>JBAPZS010000304.1:0-1805 GCA_049285355.1 Candidatus Cybelea sp.
AAGTAACGTTGGCCGGAGGTGTGCTCTAATGAAGGTGATTCGGCGCCCCGTACTTTTAACAATGCTCGCGGCCCTTGTGACGGTCGTCGCTCCGCCTGCCCGCGGCTGGGCGGGAGACGTCACTTACGAGCAAATGGCCCCGCTGAGCCGGTACCTCATGGCCGATCGTCAAGCGGAAGTCGACCTTGCGCGAAGCGCCGCGCCTGCCGCGATATCGCTCCATGCGACCCTCCTCGTGCTCGGCGATCACGGCTACGAAACCGCGGAAAAGGGATCGAACGGCTTTACCTGTCTCGTGGAACGATCGTGGATGTCGCCGTTTGACTCCGCCCAGTTCTGGAACTGGAAGATGCGCGGGCCAATTTGCTACAATCCGGCGGCGACGCGCACCGTTCTTCTCTACACGCTGCAACGGACGGAAATGGCGCTGTCGGGGCTGACCAAGTCACAGATGCTCGACCGCACCACCGCCGCGGTTACCGATAAGCAGCTGCCGACGCCGGAACCGGGCTCCATGTCGTATATGATGTCGAAAGACGGCTATCTCGGCGATGCCGTCGGACCGTGGTTGTCACACCTGATGTTCTACGCCCCCAAAAGCGACGGCGCGAAAGACGGCGCGAGCTGGGGCGCGGATGTGCCGGCGTCGCCCGTCGTACTCGACACCTCGCACCGCGTCGTGCCGGAGCCGGAAACGATCTTCATGATCCCCGTCTCTCACTGGTCGGACGGAACGCTCGCGCCCGCCATGTAATCCTCGACCGCATTGCGCGTTGCGCGCGGGAACCGGCGGCCGCGCGCTATAACGGATTGCCATGACCAGCATGGCAAGTTCGGCTCCACGGTGGTCGCTTTCCCTGCGCATCGCCTTCCGTTTTGCGTTCACGTACTTCTTGCTCTACTGCGCTCCGTTTCCATTGCAGTGGATTCCGTACGCCGATCAAACCGGCTACTGGGTCGATGGATTCTGGCACGCCGTAGTGCCGTGGGTCGGGGCCCATCTGCTGCACCTTCCCCGGCCGATCACTGTTTTCGAAAACGGCAGCGGCGACACGACCTACAACTGGGTTCAGGTTGGCTGTTTCCTGGTAACCGCAATCCTAGCGACAGCCCTTTGGTCGCTTCTCGACCGGAAACGCCCAAACTACGACCGTCTCTACCGCTGGTCGCGCCTATACTTGAGATTATGGCTCGGGGCGTTCATGTGCTCGTACGGAGCCAGCAAGGTAATCCAGTCGCAGTTTCCGCCGCCCCTGCTGTCGACGTTGATCGTGCCATACGCGCAACACTCGCCGATGGGGCTGCTCTGGACGTTCATGGGAACGTCGAAAGCTTACAACGTCTTCGCCGGTTCGGCAGAGATGCTCGCCGGAATCCTCCTGCTGGTTCCGCGATTCACCACGCTTGGCGCGCTCTTCTGCGCGGCCGTAATGAGCAACGTCTTTATGCTCAACATGAGCTATGACGTTCCGGTCAAGCTCTTTTCATTCCATCTCCTCGTGGCAGCGCTCATCCTTGCCGGTCCCGACCTAACGAACGTGGCTCGATTTTTCGTCCTAAAACGCCCCGAGCAGCTGACGATCGATCGCCCATTTTTTTCCAGCCGGCGCTTGAATCTCGCCGGCCTCGTATTGCAACTGCTTTTCGCGGCGTTTCTGGTGGGCACCGATATCTACTCCGCGTTGCAAAGCCAAGTATCGTCGGCTGACCGTCCGGCCCTTTACGGCGTTTGGTCCGTCAGCCGCGCAAACGTCGATTGGCAACAAATCGTTTTCGACGATTATGGCATCTTCACGTTACAGTCT
>JBAPZS010000305.1:0-8524 GCA_049285355.1 Candidatus Cybelea sp.
GTTCTACGCTACAAAACCCGTGTCATGCCGACCCGGAGGACCGATCTGCTCGCCGACTTCCCTTACGTCGGACCGCCGCACAACGTAACGTGAAAACACTGAGCTATTCGGTCGTCTTGCGCGAGACCCATAGTACCGCTCGCCGCGGGCTCAATCGCACAACCAGTTCGAGCAGCTTGTTCGAAAGGCCGGGGATGACCATGCTGCGGCCGCGCATCATCCCGAGATAGCCGGCACGCGCCATCGAGGCGGCATCCGCCACCGGCAACTTAAAGAGAAGCGTATCCTTCGCGCCGGCGCGCTCCGCGAAACCGGTTGCGGTCGCGCCGGGGCAAAGGCACGTCACCGTGACGCCGCTGTCGCGCAGCTCCCCGGCGATTGCTTGCGAGAACGAAATCACGTACGCCTTGCACGCATAGTAGACCGCCATGAACGGCCCCGGGAGAAATCCCGCGGTCGACGCGACGTTGAGAATCCGTCCCGCACCGCGCGCCCGCATCCCCGATAAATATTTGCGCGTCAGTTCGGTGAGCGTCGCGACGTCGAGCAGAATCTCTTCGCGGATTCGTTCCTCGGGAATTTCGTCAAAACGTCCATTCGTCGCAAACCCGGCGTTGTTGATGAGGATGTCGCAGGCCGGCACTTTCGCGAACACACCCGCCGCCGCGTCCGGCTTACTCAAATCCGCCGTCAGCGTCTCGACGTTCACCCCGTATCGCACGCGCAGATCGGTCGCAAGCGCCGCCAGTTTGTCGCCCGAACGCGCGATGAGCACGAGGTCGTGTTTATCGGCCGCGAGCAGCTTGGCAAACTCGAGGCCGAGCCCGCCCGAAGCTCCCGTAACGATGGCGCGACTCACGTCGCTAGTCAGTGAACGGTAAGACCATCGGGCGCGTCGAGCAGCGTGTGTCTCCCGCCGATCGTGCGGATCGGTGGGACGTTTCCCTTAGCCCCCTTGGCGAACACGTACACGTTGGCTGTGTTGTAGTCCGCGACGTAAATGTTGTCGCCGGAGTCGAGTGCGACGCCATCCGCGCCATCAATTCCCGTCTTTGCGCCGGCGATCGTTGCGATCGGCCGGACGTTGCCCTTTGCCCCTTTGGCGAACACGTTTATGCCGGCCGGCCCGCTTGAACCCGATAGGTAATTCGACGTGTAGATATTGCCCGCACTGTCGAGCGCCAGACCGGTACAACCGTTCAGGTTGGTCTTGTTACCGCTGATCGTCCGGATCGGCGCTACATTGCCGCTCGCGCCGGAGGCATAGACGGTAACGCTGTCACCGCTGTAGTTGCAGGTGTAGATTGTGTGGTTCTTAGCGACGGCGGCGGTGCGCGGCGCGTCGAGCTTCGTCTTCCTTCCCTCGATAAACTGAATCGGCTTGGCATTCCCATAGGCGCCCGCGGCGTAGACGCTCATGCTGTTGCTGGACACGCCCGGAATGTAGATGTTGTCGTCGGCATCGAGGTTAACGCCGCCTGGCGCAGCTATGTAGTCACCACTGCGCTCGTCTATGATCCTGCTAACCGGGGCGACGTTGCCGTGCGAGCCTGGCGAGTAGACGGTCAGAACCGAGGCACCCTGAGAGTTCGAAACGTAGATTTTGCCGCTGGCATCGAGGGCGACGCCCGAGGGCGCCTCCAAGCTTGTCGCCGGGCCGCTAATGCTCAGAGCGGGGGCCACGTTTCCGTTCGCGGTCTCGGGATATGCGGTAATACTATTCCCGTTGCCGTTTGCGACGTAAATGCAGGGCTTTGTTTCGCAAGATTTCGGTTTGGAAGAACGCTGAACGAGCGGTCCCGGTTGCCCGAGAACGGTGGGCGGCGACGTATTGGCGCCGCAAGCGGCAAGGAATAAACCCGCGAGAAGGAGCGCTGCGGCGGCAGCGGCGCGCGAAGGATCAATCATCGTTCGATCTCCTTTAGAGTTAGAAAGCACCGATGCCGTTCGGCGTACCCCACCCAGTCGGACCGGCGTAGGTACCGTACTGGCCGGTCCCGGCGGTGCAGAGGTAGCTGCCGGCTAACTTGCGGGGGCACCGGTCGTTCCCGTTGCGAATCACGTGTAAGTCTTTTTTCAACTCGCTTTTCGAGAGAGTCCAGAGGCGCTTTCCAAAGTCTTGTTTGTCGGCGTTGCCGGCTAAGCCGTAGGCTCCGGCGATGAGAGGCGATGAAACGCTTGTGCCGTCGCCTATCTCCCAACCGCCCGAGTCGTAGGTGTCGTAAACCGCGACTGAGGCGGCAACCGCCGCGACGTCATTTCCGGTGCGCTGGGCGCAACTCGGGTCGTGCTGCCACGACGGCTTTGCCTCCACCGAGCATCCGCCCCCAGTTTCGGTCCAAACGGCTTCGCTGTATTTCGAATGATTTACGGAAAGAAACGTACCGCCGACCGAGATCACCATAGGAAAATCGGCAGGATCTTCCATGCCGTAGCCCTTGTCGCCCGCGCTCGCGAGATAGACGACGCCGGGTGTACGGAAATCGCCGTGCGAGCTGCCACCGGCGTCGCGTACGCTACCGCCCCAGCTATTGCTGACGATGTGCGCACCCAGCTTCACGGCCTCGGCCTCAGCAGGATAGAGGTTTGTCTTCTTACCGTCGTCCGCCTCGATGAGATAGATCGTGCAGAGCGGGCAACTCGCCGAGACCATCTCGACGTCGAGGTCGATCTCAAAACCCCAGCCTGAGTTGGGCGGGGGGTAATTCTTCTGCTGACCCCGCTGATTGTATTTGAAGAAGTTCGCCGCCGGCAGACCGTAAGTCGAGCGGTACTCGGCAAGGTCCGAGGCAACGTTGGGGTTGTCAAAAGCGTCGACGATGGCGACGATCTGGCCCGATCCGTTTTTTGAGGACGGAAGATTGTACGCGGCCTCGAGACCGGGCGGTCCCCAGCCACTTGGCGCCTTCGGATTGACTCCACTGGATTCGATCAGGGCGTCACATTGCATAAGCCCATGGTCACGGTCGCCCGGGCATGCAGGCCTTGCTTGCCCAGTCGTGTCGCCCCGAACCGCCACCGTCGAAGTGGCGGTCGTTCCAGGGATGCTGGAGGAGCCCCCCGCGTTACATGAAGCGACCGCGATTCCAGCAGCAAGCGCTACCAAAAGCTTCCCGGGTCCGCGCAACTTCATAAAAGTGCTCCCTCGACGGTGCCTCAGCCTGGCGAGCGCTTCTGCGCCAGGCGCCGCCCCCCTGGGCGAGCGGCCCCATACGTTCTGAACCCTACTTAACCTTACTTAATGTTCGGGTTTTCAAGGGAGCGTGTGCGGATCAGAGTGTCACCCTGAGCCTGTCGAAGGGCGACATTAGAAGAACGCCTTCGCAGGATACTTTCAGGATGCCCGACCGCGATAGTGCTAGGATCGCAGCATGAAACCCACTACAGTTCCTGCCGAGGTTTTCGGCTACTTAGTCTGCTTGCTTGCGACCGTTATTTTCTTCATGAGCGTTGCCGGCGTCGTTAACAACGGCTTCCGCGTCGTGCATCCGACGATGCAAACCTCGATGATGGGCGGCCGCCATATGCGCGACCGCGACAAAGCGCCCTGGATGGGGCGCCAAGGCTGGCAATCGCAAGGTTCCAGCATTGCGCCGGCTCCTCCGATGGGATCGCCCGGAAGCAGGTTCAGCACGATGCGCGATCGCTTCGTCGCCGACGCGCGCTATAACGCGCTACGCGGGCTCGTGCTTGCGTTCGTGATGCTCGTTCTCTCGATCGTCGTCTTCCGGCGCACGTTCGGCTGGCTCAACCAAAGACAAGCGGTGGCGTAGCACTAGTCCCACCAAAAGAAGAGCCGGCCCACGCGGCTTAGCTCGTCGGCAAACCGGCGTACGGCCTGCGGATCGTCGGGGTTGAGCCGAAGATTGGGACATAGTCGTGCCGCACTGCTCGCGAGCGCCGCGCCGTCGGTAAGCGGAAGCGCGAAGCGCAACTCCATGAAGTCGTAGCCTGCGCCGATTACGGAGAGTGGTTGTTGCGTGCGCGTCGTCGCGCACCACTCGACGATGTCGCGCGTCGCGAGGCCGAAGTTCGTGCCGTTGGTTCCGCAGGCCGCCAACGCGACGAGCGAGTCAGCTACCGGAAAGAGCAGCAGGCGGGTTAAGGCCTTTAGCTCGGTGTCGAATTCCGTGTAGACGATCGTGAAGCCCTTCGCGGCGACCTCCGCTTGTAAGTCCGACATCTGCGTGTGATCGGCCGTGGAGACGTAATGTAGAACGCCCTTGCGTCGCCTCCACGGCTGCGGCGTTGCGTGCAGGATCTCGCCGACGCGTTTTGCCTCCGCCGCAAACGCCTCACCGCAAGCCAGCGCCGCGCACTCCTTCAACTGCGCGCGCAGCCGGTCGTACAACGTCTGCGCGTCGCTCAGCTCGGCACCCGCCGCCCGCGCCATGGCGAGGTAGGTCTCCTTGGGAGCAAAGCGTTGCGCATACTCGAGGGTGCGCAGCGGTCCCGTGATGCTCGTACGCTTTCGTGGCGGCAGCGAGGACAGCCGTCGCTCCACCAACGCTTGCGGAACGATCGCGTGCGCGTCTGCGCCGTGCGCGATCAGCAACTCGACGAGCGTGCCCGCGTTCGCCTTCCACGTTGCGCGAACCAGCGGTGTCCCGAACGACTCGGACGGCCGATTCGGATCCAGGGCATGCGCGATCAGCGTCTTTACGGTTTCGGCGTCTACCGGAGCATTTGGCGCCAGCAGATAATCCCACAGATCGTACGAGCCGGCCCCCGCATTTACGTCGGCACCCGCCTCGCACAGCATTCGCACGGCCGCCGCTTCGCCCGCCATCGCCGCATGTACCAGCGCCGTCTTTCCCTCGCCGTCGCGCGCATCGATCTGCGCTCCCTCGGCGAGCAGCGAGCGAATGCGCGAAATTACGCCCAGGCGCGCCGCCTCGTGCAGCGAGAGTTCGTTCTCCGCGCCGCTGCCTTCGAGCGCGCGCTCGAGATACGCAGTAACGCGCCTCGAGCCGAAATCTCTCGCGTACGTCAGCGCCGTGCGGCCGCGACCATCCTGCGCGTTAAGCTCGGCGCTGGCTTCGAGCAAACGCTTCACCGCGTTTAAGTTCTTTGCGCCCGCCGCAACCATAAGCGCCGTGATTGCGGGCATGCGCCACCACGTCGGACGCGCCGTTGGCTGCTGGCGGGCGTTGACGTCGGCGCCGGCTGCGAGCAGCACCGCTATGCTCGCGGCGCTGCCGTAAAATGCCGCAAAGCTCAGCAGGGGCATATCCTCGTAACCGTGCCAACGCAGGCGTGCGTTCCCGCTCAACCCCGCCGCGATCAGCCGTTGCAACAGCGCGCCGTCGTCGGCCTGGATCACCGGCACGGCTGCCTCGATCAAATCCTCGGGCGGCGCCTTCTCGAGCGCGAACGCGATCGCTTCGGGGTATGCGGCGCTCACCGCATCGGGCAGCGAGAAGCGCTCGGGCGGAATTGCGCGAGCGTACTGTACGAGCAGCTCGCCGATGCGAATGCGCGCCATCGCCTCGCGGTCGCGGCGCTTCGCAAAATGCAGCGCGTACCGCACCGCCTGCGTCAGCGCCGATCTCCCTTCAGCATCGCGTTCGAAAACGTCGGCCCCGCCGAGCAGCAGACGCAGCGCGCTTTCAGGATCCCCGGCGTTAATCGCGTAATGCAGGCTCACCAGAGGCGCGTTGCCTGGAGCAACGCCGAGGGCCTTGTTGGTGTCATCCTGAGCTTGTCGAAGGACGAAGGGTGACGGATAACAATCGCACGACCAGAGGAGACGCATCATATGTTTCAGGCGATGATAACGTGCCCGAAGACGGGCACAGCGGTGCCGACCGGGTTTGTCTTTGGAACCTTAGCAGCCTTCGATGGCACGACGCTCGTTAACAATACGGTTCATTGTGCCGCGTGCGGCGACGAACATCTAGTCGATAACGCGACGGTTAAGGTCTTTCCGCAGGAACCGTAGCCGTCTCACCCTGACCCGGGTAGGATAAGGAAAGCTTATGGCTCGCGTGTAAACGCGTCGGATACCATGACGCGTATGATACGCCGCCTCCTCTTGCCGGCAGCACTGCTCTGTACGCTTGGCAGCGTCACGCCGAGCCCGTCGCGTGATCCCGTCGAAGGGGCGCTGCTCCCGACCGGCATGCGCATTACTCCCCTTGTGGCACCGGGCGCGCAAATGACGCGCCTCACCACCGGCTTGCGCGCCGACGGAAACGCCGACGCGAGCGGCGCGATGTCGCTCGCGCTCAGCCCCGACGGCGCGACGCTGCTGCTGCTTACCAGCGGCTACAACTATCAATACTATTATCCGGACGGCCGCGATATTCGTTTTCCCGTGCGCGATCCGCTCACCGGCGCCATCTCGAAAGTGACGACCGATCTGACGCAGTGGATCTTCGTCTATCGTGTCGCCGCCGACGGTTCGCTCCAGGTCGCGCAGCGCATCTCAATCCCCGACGCGTTCTTTGGATTGGCGTGGGCGCCGGACGGTTCGCGTTTCTACGTCTCCGGCGGCATCGACGATCGCGTCGCGGTCTACGCCCGCCGCGGCGATACGTTCGAGTTCGACGCGCCGGAGATTCTGCTCGGCCACAATACCAATCAAACTGCGCCGCTGCCGAACTACGATGGCGGAATCCTCGCGCAGACGGCCGCGGGCAAGCGCGCGGGCAACCTCGCCATCGGCTTCAGCGCGGTGAGCGCCGGGCTGGCGCTGAGCGCCGACGGCCGCACGCTCGCGGTCGCCAACCTGCAAAACGATTCACTCTCGCTCGCCGATACCCAGACGCGCAAGATCCTTCGTGAAATTGCGCTCTATCGCCCAGACTCGCACCAGGCGCACGGCGAGTATCCGTACGGCGTTGCGTTTTGGCAAACCCCGGCGGGCGCGCAACGCTACTACGTGAGCTCGTTGCGTGATGGCGAAGTGGATGCGATTCAACTCGGCGGGAATGAACCCGTCACCTCGCGGATCGCGCTGGGCGGCGAGCCCAACGCGCTACTGCTCGCGCACGACGGCTCGAAGCTGTACGTCGCGAACGGCGACCGCGACGAGATCGAGGTTATCGACACCGCAACCGACCGCCTCGCGTCGAGAATCAGCGTCGATCGTCCCGGCCAGCGTTACCGCGGCGCCAATCCCAACGGCCTCGCGCTCGACGAACGCGCGCAGCGGCTCTACGTCACGCTCGGCGGCGAGAACGCCGTCGCGGTCGTGAATCTGCAGACGAAGCAAGTCGTGGGACGCATTCCTACCGGTTGGTATCCGACGTCGCTCGCGGCGTTCGGCGGCAAGCTCGCCATCACCGACGCAAAAGGTCTCGGCGGACCGAACCCCGACCTCCAGGAATCGCGAGTCCCCAGCCGCCAGCACGATCCGCAGCACCGCGACCAGTACGTGCTGGACTTGGAAAAAGCCGATCTTCTGACGCTGCCGGTGCCCGATGATGTCGCGCTGGAGACGCTTAGCCGCGACGTCGATTCGAACAACCATTTCGTCGCATCGCGCTCCGCGAGCCCCGTCATCGCCGCGCTCAGCCATAAAATTCATCACGTGATCTTCATTATGAAGGAGAACCGGACGTACGATCAGGTGCTCGGCGATCTCAAAGGTGCCAACGGCGATCCCGCCCTGGTCTCGTTTCCGTACCCCATCGCGCCGAACCACCACGAACTCGCGTCGCAGTTTGTCACGCTCGACAACTTCTACACCTCCGGCGACGTGAGCGCCGACGGCTGGAACTGGAGCCTGCAGGGCCGCGCCAACGAGTACACCACGCGCCTCGTGCCGCTCGCGTACGCGAGCAACGGCATGCCGTATGACTGGAGCGGCACGAACCGCAGCGTCAACACCGCCATGCCGGACGTAGGCGGCCACGATCAGTTCGATGCGCGCATTACGACGCTGCTCGATCCCAGCGGGTCCTCCACGATTCTTTCCGGTACCAAGAACGTCGCGGAGACCGGCTACATCTGGGATGCCGTGCTGCGTGCCGGCAAGAGCCTGCGCCATTACGGCATGTATGCGGATGCGACCTACTATCAGATGGGCGCGCCGCTCTACATTCCGATCGTGCGCGACGCCTATGCGCAGCGCGCGCGCCAAGCCGCGCCGGAGCGCCCCGCGCTGTTCGGCCACACCGATCCCTACTATCGCGGTTGGGATCTCAACACGCCCGACCGCTATCGGTATGAAGAGTGGAAGCGCGAGTTCGACGGCTACGTCCGCAACGGGAACTTGCCGGCCTTCGAAGCGGTCTGCCTGATGATGGACCACTTCGGCCAGTTCAAAACCAACGTCGCCGGTCTCAACACGCCGTATCTGGAGATGTCCGACGACGATTACGCCCTCGGTCTGCTCGTGCAAGCGGTCTCGCACTCGCGCTACTGGAACGACACGGCAATCTTCGTGCTGGAAGACGACTCGCAAGGTGGTCCGGATCATGTGGATTCGCATCGCTCGATCGCCTACGCGATCTCCGCCTACACGCGCCGGCACACCGTCGTGCACACGCGCTACAACACGGTTGCGATGCTCAAGACG
>JBAPZS010000306.1:0-1513 GCA_049285355.1 Candidatus Cybelea sp.
AGCGCAGTCCTGAGCCCTTCGACTCGCTTCGCTCGCTCAGGACAGGCTCCGTCGAAGGATCAGGGTGACATCGGAGCAATCATCCCCATCATTCTCGGCAGCGAAGGGCGCGCGCTCCAGGTCTCGGAGGAACTGCGCAAGCGCCGCATCTTCGTGCCCGCAATCCGTCCGCCAACGGTGCCGCTGGGAACGTCGCGGCTGCGCGTCTCGGTTCGCGCCGATCACACGCTCGAGCAGATGGACCTCCTCGCCGCCGAGCTGCAGCGGTGCATCGCTACTTCGTAACCGGCACCGACACCGACGTCGGCAAGACGCGCGTGACCGCCGCGCTCGCGCTCGCGTTGGCGCGCGCCGGCAAGCTGCCGACGATCGTGAAGCTCGTGCAGACCGGCCTGCAGCCCGATGAGGAAGGCGATGCGCAACGCGCCGCCGCGCTTGCCGGAACGCCGCACGCGGAGCTCGCGCGCTTTGCGAAGCCAACCGATCCGTGGTCGGCCGCGCTAAATGAAGAGAGGCCGCCGCTCTACGCGCGGCGTCTCGCCGACGAGCTCGATAAGATCGCGGGCGCGCTCGTGGCCGAAGGTGCCGGCGGCATCTTCACGCCGCTCAACGCCTCCGAGCAGCTCGGCCACGTGGCGGCGGAGGCAAAGTTGAAGGCCGTCATCGCGATCGGCTTGCGTCTGGGCTGCATCAACCACGCCCTGCTCACCGCGCGCGCCTGTCAAGACCTCAGCATTCCCGTCGCCGGCGCCGTGCTGGTCGAGCGCTGGGCTCCGACCGATGTCGCATACCGTGAAGACGTCGAGCGCGCGCTGCACGGCAAACTCCCAACGCTGGGAACGTTCCCGTTCGAGCCCGCCGAGGGAGAATCGGTCGAAGCCGGTGCAAAGCTTTTCGAATCTTTGGTGAAGCAAGAGCGCTGATGACGCACTCCACCATCCAATGGGCGCGCGCCGACCTGCTCGAGAACGGCCGTCCTGCAGGCGCCGAGCTGCTGGCCGAGGTGGCCGCGCTCCCCGCCGAGCACGTCCCCGATCTGCTGACGCTCGCCGATGCCGTTCGCACACACTACTGCGGCAATGCGATTGCCGTCGAGGTGCTCTACAACGCGAAGCGCGGCGGATGTTCGGAGGACTGCAACTTCTGCTCGCAGAGCGCCCGCTACGCAACCGACGTCGAGCCGGAGAGGCTCTCGACCGTCGACGACTTCGTCGAGGCGGCGCGCGCCGCGCATCTGCGCGGTGCCGGCGAATTCTGCATCGTGGTTGCGGTGCGAGGCCCGTCGGAACGCCTGCTCTCACGCGTGATCGAGGCCGCCAAGCAGATTAAAGCAGAGCTGCCGCTCACCGTTGCCGTTTCGCTGGGAATCCTCACCGATACGCACGTCCAAAGGCTCGCGCAAGCCGGCGTGGATAAAGTCAACCACAATCTCGAAACCTCGCGACGATACTTTCCGCAGGTCTGCACCACGCACACCTATGATGAGCGCTGGGAGACCTGTCAACGTGTGAAG
>JBAPZS010000307.1:0-10266 GCA_049285355.1 Candidatus Cybelea sp.
CTTGGCCGGCTGCGCCACTCCCCAACAGACCTCTACCGGCGCCATCCTTCCGGAGCGCGCCGCGGACGCCGGCGCACAACCCGCCGGCGCCGACGTACAACCCGCGGGAATCGTCCAAATCCCCGGAGCGCCGGACTCGCCCGGCGTTATCGGCTCGGATGGTCGCGGCAACGAATGGTTCGCCGAATGCGAGTCCACGATTGCCACGATCGACGAGTCGACGAAGAAGTTCTCACAGTTCAACACCTCGGCCGCGCAGAGTTGCGGTGGCGGGGTGGCGCTCGGACGAGATGGCGGCGGAATGTGGTTCACGGATTACTTCGACGGCAAGGTTGGGTTTATCGACCTCAAATCGCACGTTTTTCACGTCTACCAAATCCCCACGAGTAACTCGTACCCCGTCGCAATCGCGGCAGGGCCTGACAACGCAATGTGGTTTACCGAGTCGGCAGCCGGTCCTCACGGGAACGGACACGGAAAGATCGGCCGAGTCGACCTTTCCGTACATCCGTACAAGATCACGGAATACAAGCTGCCCTACTATGGCGGAATGGGGACGCCCTACGAGATAACCCTTGGCTCCGACGGCGCGCTCTGGTTTACCGATGAACATAACGACGGTATCGGGCGCATCACCACGAGTCATCAGATTGCGTTCTATCCCGTGCCTGACACGCCTGAACCCTTTGGCATCACGTCCGGTGCCGACAAAGCGCTCTGGTTTACCGCAATCTTGTCCGGCCAGATCGGACGGATGGATACTGCGGGCAACGTCTCTCTATTTGGAACTCAAAATATCTATGCGCAACCCGTCCTCATCACTAAACACGACTCAGACCTTTGGTTCACCGAACAAGAAGCCGATAGGATCGGCTGTATCAACTCCACGAGCCACGCCATTCATAGATATGCGGTGCCAAGGGGCTCGTCGCCGTACGGGATAAGCTTTGGCTCCGACGGTAAGCTTTGGTTCACCGAGCCCGGAACGAACTCACTTGGGACTCTCGTTCCACCAGACCCGTGCCGCGGATGAAGCGGCCTTGGCGTAGGATACAGCTCCACCAAACCCAAGCGATGAGAACGAGCTGCAGCGGAAGCCGAATGTAAAAAACCGGCGCGGCACCCAGATCGCCATATAGCTCTGGGTGCTGCGCCATCTGCACGTTTGCCGGAAAGACCGCGACGAGGAGTGCGATGAGACCCACGCCGGCGAGTCTTCGAGTCTTGGGAACCAGCACGCCGATTCCACCGAGCATCTCAGCGATGCCGCTGATTTGGACGAGCAGCGCGGGCGCAGGAAGCCAAGGTGGAACGATCCGCGCGTAGACTCCCGGATGCACGAAGTGATTGACGCCGGCCGCAGTAAAAAAGAGCCCTAGTACGACGAGCGCCACCACGCGCACTACTGACACTGCCTATGGCCCGTTTAAGTGAAGATCCAGGAATCGGCGAACGTACCACAGCGCGATGCGGTCGTGAAAACCAAAGGCGACGTCCTCGAATGCGTGATCGGCCCATGGCAGTTCATAGTAAGTAACGTTCACACCGTCACCTCGCAGTTTGTCTCGCAAGACGCGCTCGAAATAAAGGTTGACCACGTGATCCCGACCCGCGACTATCATGAGGACCGGCGGCATACCGGCATGGACGACGTATCTTGGTGATGCGCTTCGATAGCATGCGGGTTGTTCTTCCGGAGGTCCGCCGCAAAGGTCGAGCATGATTTGACGCATGTTGATTAGGTCGGGTTTGGGTGGGTACTCGTATGCGAGTTGGAGATCCACCGGGCTCTCGTAGGTTATGACGGCGCTGATGCGGCGCGGCCGCAGAGCTGCGGCGATGATCGCCAACTGGGCGCCGGACGAGTGGCCGATCACGGCGATGCGCCCGGTCGGCATCGAATCGATCGCGCGAAGAATCGCGTCGCGTTGTCTCGGCCAGCGCGCACCGGGCGCGTGCGGATAGTTCAGCGCGATGACGCGATAGCCCCAAGAGGCGATGATCGCGTTGAAGAGCGCGTCGCTCCTTGGAGAGCCGTGTTCCCAGGCCCCGCCGTAAATATCGAGCACGACGGGAGCGCCCAGACGCGCGGCGACCGCGTTCGCACGTTCGGAAGGAGAGTTCAGTATGGCCGACAATGGGACGCGGGGCCCCCCTATCGCATACGCAATAGGCGGGGCGAGCGTGCACATCAGGGCCAAAAAGGCGATGACGATCGCCGCAGGTCGCATTGAACTATGCGAACGCAGTGCCACGAACAGAGCGATGGCGCTAAGAACCGCCAAGAGCGGCCACAGCTCGGTGCCGCCCACCGTAAGAACGAAGAGTGGAACGACCGGGCCGGGAATTACGATCCAAATCGAGAGGAAAAATGCAAGTAACGCCAACGCGAGTGGCATTATGCAGGTATCATCCCGAAAACGAAGGCGTTCCTGCTCTTGGATGACTGGCCTCGGAGTGCAACCTTTCCAGCTTTCTTGGCGGTCTAACGTACACTATGCCAAATACTCCTTTGCCGGTTGCCACGCTCGCAATTACCGGTGCAGTCAGGGGCTTGCAATCGGAGAGCTCCGAGCCGGTTTACGGCGGCTATGCGAACGGACGCGGCGACGTCGTATTGTTCGCGAAAGACCTCGCCTACCGCGTTAACTTCAAGAATCAGATTTTGAAGGAAGGGCCGCCGCTGAATTTTGGCGCGCAAGCACGCTACGATGCGGCCGACGCCGGCGAGGACTTTGAGTATGCCAACAAAACCTTCCGCCGGCTAAGCCACGAGCAGATAACGGATATTTGTACGGCCGGCCGTTTTAGGGTCGGCTCGAAGTTCTAGAAATAGGCGCACTCGTAGAAAGCAGAGCGAAGCGATGTATTTCAGCGAACAGATCGATCAGTCGACGTTCGAGGGTTTGGAGCAAATCGCGGAATCGGATCAATTTGCAATCTACGCCGTGGGCAACCAAACGTATCTTTTAGTGCAGCGACATCAAGGAACTCCGTGGATGGCGCTGCGTCTCTCGGGTGATGGCCTGTTCCGAATCTCTGCGCTGCTTAACGACGCGATGCGACATCTTTATCGAGAAGTCGCTTCGCGTCTTTCTCCCAACAACGTAGCCGAAGAAGTTCCCTTATCCACCTAACGAAAAAAGGTCCGTAATGAACCCAATGGAGCGCGTCTGGACGCGTATGAAAGTCAGCGCAGCCAAATCTGCAGCCAGCAAAACCGTGATTAGCATGCAAGAATCGCGAAATACGGTGCTGAAGCTGTGCCGCCAGGAAAAGACGAACACCCCGCCACAGGATGCGTTGCAGTTCCTAGCCGAGGAACTGATGCGCCTCTCGCTGGAGGCGCAGACTCCGGGGTAAACCGTGATTTGGGATCTAGGAGCGCGCTACTGCGTGCGGCAAAACGCGCACGCCTTCATGTTACTGTGGGGCCTGTTTTTGGCGCTCGGCGGGGCGGCATTCATCGTACGCCGGCGCGGACGGCGTTTCCAGGCGGCGGTGCTTCTGTTGTTTGCGCTCTGCACCGCGGCGCTCGGGTTCATTATCTTCTACGGATGTTACGCTTCGGCGCCGTACTCGATGGGGCTCGGCGCACCCGGCCTCTCAGCTGCAAACCTTACGACGTTCACGTGCCTGGGCCAAGGCGCATTTTCGAAGGCCACTGCTTGGACGGTTGTCGCCCTGTCGTGTAGCGCAGCTCTCGGATTGGTCGCCTGGGGCCGATCGCGCGGCACGAGCGTGGCACTTCGTGCTGCGCTCTATATTGGTGCGGCGCTCTTGCTCGTGGTCGCGGGTAGCGTCGCCTTCGGTTCGTTCTTCGTCTTCGCTTGGTGCTCGTCGAGCCGTCTCTTTTAGCCGGTGGATCACTTGCAGATGGCCGTTGCGCAGGAGCTGGCGTCGCGATATTGTCCGCACGGCAACGCAGTCTTCCTGATGCGATCGGGCGCGTTTTTTGCCGTATTCATCGCCGGCGCTCTGGCGCTGTTATTAGGCGCGCGCCGCGGCACGAAACGCCCCTCGGATCGAACGCCGTTGTATATCGTAGCCGGCGCCTTGCTGCTGTTCGCGATCGGCAGTGGCGCGCTCGTCCTTTACGGGCTATCCGGCTGCAGCGGCGTGCCGGCCGAAGGCCTCATTTGGGATTGGCCATAGAGACCGCCCGAACGTCCTTAGACCGGCTAAGCATCCGATAGGTGCGTTCAAAAGCCCGCGGTGGCGGGTACGACCTTAGAACCATGCGCCTCTCAACACTTCTCCCTACAATTGCCGCGACGGCGCTGATCGCCACGATTCCAGCGCCGGCATCAGCGCAGGTTTCCTTCGGCATCGGCATCGGCTTTACGATACCGGTGGGGGTCGCAGCCTATCCGCCGCCGGCGATCCCGTATTACGTGCCGCCCCCGGCACCGTATCCCAACTATCAATGGACTCCCGGCTACTGGGGCTGGGGACCGGCCGGCTATTATTGGGTCCCCGGCGTCTGGGTAGCGCCGGCTGCGGTTGGTCTCTACTGGACACCGGGCTACTGGGGCTACGCTGACCCCGGCTATGCCTACTTCCAAGGTTATTGGGCTCCGACCGTCGGCTTCTACGGCGGCATCAACTACGGGTTCGGCTACTTCGGTACCGGCTTCGTGGGGGGCACCTGGGTCGGCGGAACCTTTGCCTACAACACTGCCGTCGTAAGCGTCGATCCGGCTGCAATCCCTAGCTCGAACACGTACGTCAACAAGACCGTCACCAACAACACCACCATCAATCGCAGCCGCGTGAGCTACAACGGCGGCCGCGGCGGAGTGTCCGCGAGGCCGACCGCGGCCCAGCGTGCCGCCGCAGCACATCGCATCCCGCCGACGGCGGCGCAGCGCCAGCATTCGACGATCGCCGCGCGCGACCGGAATCTCGCGGCATCGGTCAATCACGGCAAGCCTCCGATAACGTCCGTTCATCGGCCATTGAGCGTGGCGAACAAGCCGGCACACACTGCACCGGTCACCGCTGCGGATAGGCGCGTCGCTCAGACTCAACAAGCGCACGCGCGCGCGACAACGCAGGCGCATTCGTCGCAGACCGCAATGCACGCTCAGACGTCGCGCGGAACGGTCCAGGGGCATTCGTCGCAGACCGCAATGCACGGTCAGGCGTCGCACGGAGCGGTCCAGGGGCATTCGTCGCAGACCGCGATGCACGCTCAGCCATCGCACGGAGCGACCCAAGGGCATTCGCAGCCGGCAATGCACGGTCAACCTTCCTACGGAATGACGCACGGCCAACCGTCTCATCCGCAGGCAGCAATGCGTAGTCCATCGGGCGGAGGGATGCATGCTCCGTCATCCGGCGGAATGCACGCTCCGTCATCCGGCGGAATGCACGCTCCCTCGTCCGGAGGGCATGCTCCGTCATCGGGAGGGGGCGGCAGACCACCGCAGCGCTGAGCGATCTTGCTGCAACGAAAGCCGAGCTGCAACAAGTTTGCTCGGCTTTCGTAGTTTTCACGGTTTTGGGCTGGGTAAAAGGGGCGCACAGACGTCGGAGATCGTCGCGTGTTCGTCTGGCGACAGAAAATTCCCCTCGTGCACAAAGGCGCTCTCGAAGTAGCACCATGGTCCGTAAAGAGGCTCATCGTTAACCGTAGAGTTACCGCTAACGTTGATCGGAGAGCTTCCGCTAAACGGATAATTAAAGATCAGTGCTAACGCCCACATCATTCCAATCATTGAACCTACTGCCATCGCTCGTACCTTCTGACCCGACGAGCTTGCTTCGACGAGGTAGAGCATTCCAACAAGAATGAGCCCTCCGAGAACGAAAGCCGTCCACATTTCGGGTTGCAATGGCGGTCTGCTGTAGTGGTGCCGTCGGTTGTTCCGGAGGTCGCTCAAATCCGTTAGAAGGCGCAGGCTGCTCTGATATATGGCCTGATCGCGCAGGCCGCCGACGCGCAACTGCACGATTTGGCATCGAAGGGCTGCCATCGCGTTGTCGTTGCCTTCCGCGCTTTCTGCTACGTCGGGAGTAGCACCAGGAGTTGGGGTAGGAACAGCACCAGGAGTTGGGGCAGGAGTAGGACGCACACTACAGTCTCGGGCTAGCTGGCGATAGCGAGAGTGAGATTTGTCAGGATAAATTAGCCAACCTGACCTCATCAGTTGCCCTTCCCCTTGCATCCCATCGGCGTAACTAGTGAGACTCGATAGAATCTTATCGACCTGCGTCTGCTCCGCCAGGTTCGTTCGGCGGCCCTCGACAAAGTCATAGAAGGCGACCGTGTTGAATAAGTCATACACGTCGGATTGCTCGTTAGTTGATACCTCTTCGGCACGATAATATTGCTCCCAAGCCGTAACGACCACGAATCCAAGCACGATGGCATACAGGACGCCCACAAGTCCGATAAAGTGACCCGCTATCTCGTCATGGCTTCGAGTTTTAAATTTCAAAGCCAGCCAATCGAACGGGAAATGAAGAAGAAAGCCCGACCCAGCACCCGCTGCGGCAAACGCAACAACCACAAGCGGTGAGTACCAAATTAACTGCCGCGCCACTGCTAACGCCGCGAACGTAAGAAGGACGAATAGCACGATGAGCCCGATGAACACGACGTACCGGCGATGTTTTGAGCGCGCGATTGGATCGGCGCCCCTGTCTGGCGCCTCGCGAATGCTCGCAACAAATGTGGCGCTAACCAAGAGAATACAGACGCTTATCGCCACCGTATATACATTAAGAAACGTAGACATGATCTTTGCCCCCGAGCTAAGAGCGGAGGATCGTCCGTTGTCTCTTCTGACAATAGACCGATTTTTGACTGCTGGCAAGTAGGCTCTCGATGCCGGCCCCAGCGGCCGCAACTTGACCTAGGAAACGGTGAGCAGCACTTTGATGGCGCGGCGCTCGTCCATCGCCGCGTATCCGTCTGCAACGTTCTCGAGCGGCAACGCGAGGTCGAGAACCGGCGAGGGATCGATTCGTCCGGCTTCGAGGCTCTCGATGAGCTGCGGGAGATACGCGCGCACCGGCGCGACCCCGCCCGCTAGCGAAAGGTTGTTGTTAAAGATGTCGCCGAGCGGCGGCGTTTTGACGTTATGCGGCACACCGACGAAGCTCACCGTGCCTCCGGGCCGCGCCACGCCGACGGCGAGATCTAAGCTCTCCTGATTTCCGACCGCTTCCACGACGTGCGGCGCGCCGCCGGCGGTCAGCTCGAGAATTTGCTCGCGCACGTTCTGGTCGTGCGTGTTGAACGTGTGGGTCGCGCCGAAGCGCTTGGCGACCTCCAGCCGCGCTGGATTGTGCCCTGCCGCGATCACCCGTTCGGCACGCACCACGTTTGCGGCCGAAAGGACGGCGCACAACCCTACCGCGCCATCGCCCACGACGACTACCGTGGAGCCTGCCGTCGTTTGCGCGCGGATCACGCCGTGATGACCGGTCCCCATGACGTCGCAGAGCGTCACGCAGGCGTTGCGCCTCCGATCGTCATCGGCGATCGCTTCCGGCATTTTGACGAGCGTGCCATCGGCGTACGGAACCGAGACGAACTCGGCTTGGCCGCCGTGTCCTTCGCTTCCGAAAAAGTCCCCGTGGACGCACGACGTCTGCAGACCGGCGCGGCAGAACTCGCAGGTTCCGTCACTCCAGGCAAACGGTGCGATCACCGCGTCGCCCACGCGAACGGCACGCACGTCGCTGCCGATCTCTTGCACGACGCCGACGAACTCGTGACCGGTGCGAGCGCCCGGCGTCAGCGCCGTGACGCCGCGATAGAACCAGAGATCGGATCCGCAGATTGCGGCACGCGTAACGCGTACGACGGCATCCCCCGGACTGCCGATGCGCGGATCGGGAACGACTTCGACGCGAACGTCACGCGCACCGTGATAAACTGTAGCTTTCATCAATAGGAGCTTACCCGCGCGCCTCCGATCCGACCCAGTCGGTAAGATCTTCGTCGTTAACGACTTTGGGCCGCCCGTTACCGGCAACGTTACGAGTTACCTTCCTAACGGAGATCGGACCCGTCCGACGATCGAGAAGGGCGTGAGCCAGCCTTATCTGATCGCAATTCACTGAGGAGATAACGTGTGCGTCACGTCGGCCTGGCTCTTAAGATGAAGTGATACGGAAAGCGGTCATCGTAGATTCGTTCGACGAGTCTGAGGCCCCCATCGGCGAGCCGATCCAGGGCCTCCTCCGGGCTATGAGCATGTTCGGCGGGCGGTCCGGTCGGTCGATCGATCGTGGCGTCCCAGTCCACGATTAGAACGCCGCCTTCGATCGCTAACCGCGACGCGAGGCTTCGCAACGTAGCATCGTCGATCTCATGGAGTACGTTCAACGCCAGAACGCGATCGTAGGGTGCTTCATGTTGCGCCTCCGCCCAGTTCGAGACGCTGAAATTCTCGATCGCTAAACCGGCCACGCGGCGCCGAACGATCTCCAGCATCTCGGGTTGAACGTCGTACGCAACGACACGTAGATCGGGTCGAGCTTGCGCGAGCGCCAGTCCGTAGCGTCCGGTGCCGGTGCCGAAATCGAGGACGCGCGCGCCCGTCGGAGCGTCGAGCAACTCAATGAGCGCCGGGGTCGGAATCCAGCCTTCTCGCTCCGGCTCGTCTAGCCAAGCGGCTCGCTCGTGCGAGAATACAAAGGGCTGTTTGGCTCCGCGTCCGGGCTTATTCACTAGCAGACCTCGCTACCGCGGAGTATAGTGATTGCATGAGATCTGCCGTATTCGCTGCGGTCGCACTTGTGTCCGCGATTCTTCTTCCCGAAGCCGCTTCCGCGTTTCCGGTCGACTTCGGCCCCGGCTTCGCGACGCATCGCGTAAACGTGGCGGGCGACGTCGTCAGCGTAACCGTCGGGGGACACGGGCCCGTCGTGCTCTTGCTACACGGTTACGCGGAAGACTCACGCATGTGGAAGCCGCTTGCGATTGCGCTGGCGCCGCGGTTCACGGTCGTTGCTCCCGACCTTCCCGGGATCGGAAACTCTTCGATTCCCGCGACGGGCATGGACATGGCGACGGCAGCACGGCGGGTACACGATGCGGTCGCGAAGCTGGGAGTTCGGCGGGTTCGCGTGGTCGGGCACGACATCGGTCTCATGGTCGCTTATGCCTACGCCGCGATCTACCCGAGCGACGTCGACCGGCTCGCATTGATGGACGCATTCCTTCCCGGCGTCGCCGGCTGGGAGCCGATCTATAACAATCCCGACCTCTGGCACTTTCGCTTCCACGGGCCAACGCCGCTCGCGCTCGTCGCCGGCCGCGAGCGCATCTACTTCGACTATTATTGGAACGAGTTCGCCGCCGATCCCAATCGTTCGCTTTCGCAAGCCGACCGCAACGGATACATCTCCGCCTATTCGCGACCCGGACGGATGGCCGCGGGTTGGTTGTACTTCGAATCGTTTCCGCGCACCGCAATCGATTTTGCAAAACTTGCCGTCAACAAGCTCAACATGCCGGTGCTCTCGATCGGCGGCGACAAGTCGCTAGGCGTTGCACTCGGCGCGCAGGCGCGGCTGATCTCCAACGACGTTACCATCGTCGTTCTCAAGAACACCGGCCATTGGCTGATGGAGGAGAGCCCGCGCGAAACGATGGCGGCGCTGACGAAATTCCTTGACCATCGATAGCCTCACAATAGGAGACTTATGACCAACTTGACCATGCGTTACCCGGCTGCCGCAACTGCGATGCTCGCAACGATTCTCTTGGTGGGCTGCGGGGGTCTGATGAAGAGCCCGGCCGACGGATTGACCTTCCGAGCTCCCGACGGGTGGCAGACGACGCCGGGCATCATGGGACGCTTCCAACTCTGGATGACCGGCGAGGACAAGGACAAGCAGGTGCTTGTGCTGCTGAAGCTGCCCCCACAAGCGAAGATCGATAAGTCGTTCAACTTGGATCTGGTCAATGGCCCGAACTCCGGGGGTGTCAAAGATGTGCAGGTCGTCTCACGCCGGCAGATGACGCTGTGCGGCAACCAACCCTCGCTCTATCTCATGATGCGCGGCGAGTCGTCTCGCAACAAGGTCGAAGAGAACCTCGAGGCTGTTTTTTCGAAGGCGACCGACTCGACGTACATGGCCATGTACGTCTATCCCGTCGGAACCGCTCCTAACGCGCGGGCCGAAGCGGCGATCTCCGAGCTTTGCCGCTCGACGCCGTAGTGCGGTTCTTTGAAACACGGGACGGCCGTCGCCCGTAAAGGGAGCATGAATCTCTTACGCCTCACTGCCGGCGCGTTTGTCGCC
>JBAPZS010000308.1:0-16814 GCA_049285355.1 Candidatus Cybelea sp.
CGCTTACGGGCCGCGATAAACGGCACGTCGAGCGCGACGCTGCCCACCTCGATGCCCAACGCCGTGGCATCGCGCGCGTCCTGCAGCGCGTCGCTCGATGCCAACAACGCCTTACTGGGCATGCAGCCGCGCAGGATGCACAGACCGCCTAACGGTCCGGGATCGACGAGGGCCACATCGCATCCGACATCGCGCGCCGTGGAGGCCGCCGCATAGCCGCCCGAGCCCGCACCTACGACGACGAAATCGTGGCGGCGCCGTTGCGCCATCAGCGCCCGGCCGGCCGCGCGCCGAGCCGATGAGTCGATTCGATAAAACGCACGGTGCCGCCGGAGTGGACCAAGATCGAATGCGTTCGCGCCTGGTTCCCAAAGAAACGCACGCCTCGCACGAGATCGCCGTCCGTAATTCCGGTCGCGCAAAACACCACGTCATCGCTTTGCACGAGATCGTTTAGCTCGAGAACGCGATCCAAATTGCCAAAGCCCATCGCGATGGCGCGCGCAGCCTCCTCCGCGTTGCGAGGCTCTAGGCGTCCCATGAGATTTCCGCCCAGGCACTTGATCGCCGCGGCTGCCAAGACGCCTTCGGGCGCACCGCCGGTGCCCATGGCAACGTGGATGCCCGTCGACTCGATCGCGGTCGCAATGCACGCATCCACGTCGCCGTCTGAGATCAAGCGGATGCGCGCTCCTGCCGCTCGGACCTCGCGAATCAGATCGGCGTGTCTCGGCCGGTCGAGAATGATTACGCAGACGTCGTTGATCGGCTTCTCGAGCGCGTTGGCGACCGCTTCCAGGTTTTCGCCGACGGGTGCGTCGATGTGCACGTACGCCGCGGCCTTGGGGCCTACTGCGAGCTTTTTCATATACGTGTCGGGGGCATGGAGCAGTCCGCCGCGCTCCGCAATCGCCATCACCGCGATTGCGTTCGGCAGGCCGTTCGCTACCAGATTCGTTCCTTCGACCGGATCGACGGCGATGTCCATCTCGCGGCCGCCGATCCCGACCTCCTCGCCGATGTACAGCATCGGTGCTTCGTCGCGTTCGCCTTCCCCGATCACGATTCGGCCGGAGATCTCCATCTGACCGAGGGACTCGCGCATTTTTTCGACGGCGGCGCCGTCGGCGGCATCGCGTTCGCCCCTACCCATCCACCGTGAAGCAGCCAGTGCGGCGCTCTCAGTAACTTTTACGAAATCCAGCGAGTGAACCGAGTGGTCCAGTACCGCGCGCGTAATCGACCGAGCCATCGAGAGTGGCGTACAAGGGAAGCGGCGCATTTCCTGTTAAAGACGTTTTAGCGTGTTCGCAGATAGGAAACTCGCTGCACCGGTGCATCCGCGGCTCGTTCGTCCCGCCGATCTCTGGCTTACGGGCTGGCCGGTTTTGGCGGCAGTCGTACCGGCGGGTCTGACCCTGGGCTTCTTCGCTTGGTATGCGTTCGTGGTCCCGAGCCACTATCGCGTCTCCGGCGACATCGGCCTCATCGTTTGCGCTTTGGCGGGCGTCGTCGCCAGCATCGCGGCATGGGGCGGGTACTCGCTTTACTTTTCCTATCGCGCGGGAATAACGCCGGCGCGATCGCTGCGCTACGACGCACTGACGTGGCTGCCGTTCTTCCTGCTCTGGTTAACCTTCTTCTCCGCTTCCGAGTTCACGCACGGGGCGCGCCTTTTTCTTCTTGCCGCGGCGCTCTTCTGCATCGGCAAGGTCTTGATTGCGGCTCGCTTCAATCAAACCGTTCGAGAGGTCCTCATAGACTTCTCGGCGACGCGCCTCGCAATCATCGTCATCGCCGAGCTTGCCGCGATAATCATCGGGCAACGCCCCGGTACCCACGTTCAAGAATCGTCGCACGTGTTGCTCGCCGTTTGGGGGCGGTGGGATGCGGTGCACTACCTGCAGATCGCAACGCAGGGATACTGGGGCACCAACATGGCCTTCTTCCCGCTCTATCCGCTGCTGATCCGTTTCGTCGGAGCTCTCGCCGGCAACCATCTCGTCGCGGGCCTGCTTATCTCGAACGCCTGCTTCTTCTTCGGCTTGCTCTATCTCTATAAGCTGCTCGAGCACGAGTACGATCGCGCGGTCGCACGCCGGGCGATCTTCTACGTCTCGATCTTTCCCACCGCGGTCTACTTTGCGGCCGTTTATACGGAATCGCTCTTCTTTATGCTCACCGTGGCCTCGTTCTACTATATGCGAGCCCGCATGTGGTGGATCGCGGGCTTCGTTGGCTTCCTGGCTGCACTGACCCGTGTCGAAGGCGTCTTGCTCTTGGTGCCGTTCGTCATGGAGTGGTCCGCCGCGCGAAAGGTCGATGCAAAAACCTCACTCTCCGATCTTGCGGCCGCCGGGCTGATTCCGCTGGGGCTCGCGCTGTATATGGCCTACCTCTGGGTCTTACGCGCGGACCCGCTGTATTTTTCCCACGTTCAAATCCATTGGAACCGCCATCTCGCGCCACCGTGGGTCAGCGTCATGAACGCTTTCGGCAAGATCGCCCACGGCGCCAATCCGCAAGTGGTGGCGAATCAATCTTTGGAAATCGCGTTTACGGTTCTGATCGTTGCCGTCTTACTCGCCGGCTGGCGCAGCCTGCGGCCGTCTTATATTGCCTATATGGCGCTCTCGGTTCTCGTGCCGATGTCAACCTCGAACCTCATGTCCATGTCGCGCTTTGCGCTCGTGCTCTTTCCGATGTTTGTCATCCTCGCCCGCTGGGGCGAGCGTCCGTGGGTCAACAATGTGATCGTCGCCTTCTCGCTGCCGCTACTCGGACTCTTTACCGTGCTCTTCGCGGATTGGTATTGGGTTGCGTAGCGACGCCGCCGATAATCCCGCCGGCGGCTGGACTCGTCGCCGCGGCGTGCGCCAGTTTCTCAAGTTTGCGATCGTCGGTGCCTCCGGAACGGTCGTAAACTTCGTCGTCGCGCACGCCCTCGAGAAGACTACGACGCTCTCCTGGTTCGCGGACTTCGCAATCGGTTTTATGGTTGGCGGCGTTTCAAACTATATATTCAATCGAATTTGGACGTTCGGCTCCCGCCGCAACCCACTCGTGGAAGGCCTGCAGTTTCTCACCGTCTCTGCCGTTGCGCTGCTCGCCGGCAGGGTGGTCTTCGCGCTCGCGGAGCGTACCGGCTTTCACCATTTCACGGCCACCTGGCTCCTTGCGACGCTCTCCGGGACGTTCGTCAACTTCTTCATTAATAAGTATTGGACGTTCCGGCACCTCAATTGAGAAGGTACGCATGGGGCGCTGGGCTCTTCGCGATTCTCGCGGTGGCTCTCGTCTTACGTCTGCACGGCATCGCCGATCCCATCATGGATCATCCCGGCTGGCGGCAAGGCGACACTGCCGCGATCGCGCGAAACTTTGCGCAGCGCCGATTCGACATCATGTACCCACAGACGACGTACAACGGCCCTCCCCCCAACTACGTCGAGCTCGAGCTGCAGATCGTACCTTTCTCAGCCGCCACGCTCTATAAAATCTTTGGCGTCCACGAGATCTTCGGTCGCCTAATAACGCTGACGTTCAGTCTGGCAACCATCGCTACAATTGCCTTCTTCGCTCGCTGGCTCTTCGCCGACGCGCTAGCCGGCCTAATCGCAGCCTTCTTCTACGCCGTGTTTCCCGGGAGCGTCTACTACGGCCGGACGTTTATGCCCGATTGCGCGATGGTCTTCTTCTTGACGATCGCACTCTATGCCGCAGCCCGATTGCTCCTCGACCGCGACCGCCTGAGGACCGGCAGCGTCGCAGGCACAACCGTTCTGCTCGCGCTCGCGTACCTCGCGAAGCCGGTCGCGTTGCTCGGGCTAGCACCGCTGCTCGGCCTAATCTGGGATCGATGGCGAGGCGCAAAGCGCAAGCAAAGCGCGGCCGTCGCGGCGCTAATCGTAATCCCCGTGATTCTGCTCGTCATCTACGAACGCCGTATCGCAAGTTACGCGCATTGGCACTGGGCAAGCGGTATCATGCGGCTTCACGTCCTGCCTTCGCTCGCGGGTGCGTTCACAAGCCTTACCGCCTTCTTGGAAAAATGCACGCAGTTCCGCATCGTGCTCGGCATGATGCGAGAGACGATGCTCGGCAGCCTCTCGTTCGTGCTGACCGTCGCGGCTTTCGTCGCGCTGCCCTGGATGTCGGCTCGCAGCAAGGCGCTGCTCTGGAGCTGGCTGGGCGGCGGCCTGCTCTACGTCTTCGTCGTCGTGACCGTCGAGCGCGTCGACTACTATATGTATCCGATCCTGCCGCTGTGCGCCCTCGTTATCGGCGGCGCACTCGCACGCTTCATAGCGTTCGTCCGCGGCATCGACGCCGCGCCTGCCGGGCGCTACGCCCTCCTCTCCATCACTCCGATCGTTGCGCTGGTGGTGCTCCTAACCAGCCGTCAGCCGGTTGCGACGTACTATGAGTATAACCACGAGGCCTATCGCTCCGCGCTCGCGCTCCATCGTTCGCTTGACCCGCAAGCGCTCGTGGTCATCGCGCACTACGGACCGGACGTTCAGTACTACGTCGACCGGTTCGGCTGGGAGGAGGATCCCTTACTATGGACTCCGTTCGATGAGGAGAGTGCGATCCGAAAGGGAGCGCGCTATTTCATCGCGGTCGAGGACCACCGGCTCGCGCACAACCTCGAGCTCTGCGCCTGGCTCCAGCGCTTTCCAGTGACCAACGAGGGGGGCGACTGGCCCGTCTATGAGACGCTCCCGGCACGCATGTTGCCCGGCGCGGAACGCGCTTGGCAAGCCTTCCGCCGCGCCGAGCGTGCCGGTTTGGGACGATCCTTTCTCGACGCCCGGGGAGCCTGTAAAACTAGCCCTTAGTGATGGTCCAGCTTTCGAGCAACGCTCGGAACGCGTTCGGCGAGACGGCGATGTTGCCGCGGAACGGATAATCCAGCGCGACGATGAGAAACAAGACCACGCCGATCATAAGGCTCAAGCCGCCGATCATCAGCTGCTGCATAACCGTGCGTTCGAAGCCGAAGAGGTACGTGAAGCCGACCGTAATGTAGGCACCCACGATCAAGACCATCCACATCGTGCCGTTGATGCCGATGAAATCGATCGTGAGACGCGTCTCGCGATCTCGCAGCGCGTCGTCCATCGCCCCCAACATCTGCGCTTGCACCTGCGCTTGCGCCGGTGTCTTGACGGGAAGATGGCGCACGTAATGCTCCGCCGCCTCGAGGCCGGGCGCGAAAAGCGGCGGCCGCTCGCCGCGACTCATCTGAGGCCATTCCACGCCCACCAGCCTGCGCACGTGCGCGCGCAGCGTCGCGCGCAATGGACCGGGATTCGGGAAAGACTCCGCGTCACGATAGACGGTTGCGAGCGCGTCGGCCTCGTCGTAGCTGCGTGTTTGAGCCTGCTCGAATCGCTCCCAGACGCCGATTGCAATAAACGCCAGCAAGACTGCATATATGACGCCGATAACGGCCAGGATGAACCCTGCGAGCTCGTTGTGCTCGGAACGAACCTCGCGCGAGGTGAATATCGCAACGAGATATCCGAGCACTAGGGCCGAGCCGACGAAGCCTCCGACGATAACGAGGCCCGCAGTGACGGGCGAGAGCGACTCGAGCCACTCGATCATGGGGTCATCCTAAGGCAACGGCAGGAGCGAGGAGGCCCCGAACGTCGTCGACTCCGACGGAACCTCCGGGACACCCGAAGAGACCAGCTGGCGGTACAGTACCAGGCGGTTTGTATTTTTGGATAACTCGAGCTCGAGCACGTAGCTCCGCTTGATCGCGGAGGTAAGATTGTCGGCATCGAACGTATAGCCGAACCGCTTGAGATCGCGCAAAAGCAAGACGTTCGCGACGTCGAGCTGCTGATACGCGTGCTGGATCTCCGCTCCGGCGGCTCGATAGGTTGGATAGTTCGATACGACGATCTCACGTTTGAGCCTGGCTTGATCGATCGTTCCCTTAAGCGCGAGGAGGGTCGCGCTTTGCGGGTCAACCGCGAGCCCGCCGTTGACCGTAGCCGTCGCATCGTCGAAGTTTCCCTTCGTGTACTCGTGCCTCGCGAGCTGGGCCGCGGCTTGGACGTATCCGGCGCGAGCCTGTTGGTCGTTGGAATCGACCCGCAAAGCGAGCCGGTAGCCGAGCGCTGCGTCGCGCGAGTCGCCGCGTGCGAGCGAGACGTCCCCTTGGTGGACCCGCGTGTTTACGATCCAGCGCTCGATCGAGCTCGCACAGCCCGTCAGCCAGAGTAGGCCGCAGCAGAGTAGCGAGAGTCTATATCCGAACATGAGCCGCAAATCGCGAAACTACCTCGATGATCACCGCGGCCGGATAGAGCACGGCTTGCGAGAGCAGCGAGCCGATGATGGCCGTCAGTGAGAGATAGAACACCATCGAGCGAACCTCCTGGATCGTTCGCTTTCCATGGATCGCCTGATCGGTGATCATGGACGAGGTGGGATCGACGAACAGCGTAAACGCGATCGTCCCGATTCCATTAATGATGCCCGACAGCCCAACCGCCGTGCGAACGACGCTGGGATCCAATACCGAGGCGAGGTATGACGCCTGTACTCCGATCGCGTAGACGCACATTACGATGGTGTTGAAGACGAGCAACCGCTTCGGAACGCCGCGCCAATCGAAACGGCGCAGTTCGGCGAAGGCAGGCAGATGCTCCGACCGCAGTACTTCGACGATGACCCGCGGTGACAGCAACCTCACCAACGAATGCGGTACCGAGCCGCGAGCCTCGAAGGACCGTACGCCACGCCGAAAGAGATAGGTAAACATCGGCAGGAACAGAGCAAACACGATCATGCCGAACGTGCCGGCCAGGACGATCAAACGCAGCTGAAGCTCGAAGACCTTGTCCCAGCCGGCCACGTCGATCACGGCGTTCCCCGCCGCGTCGGAGAGCGGCCCGAGAAAGAACAGCATGAAGAGATTCGCCAGCCTTCCGGTGGTGACGAAAAGGTTGAAGAGCGAGATTGAGGTCGCGATCCGCTTCGTTTGGACCCCGGCTAGCCGCGCCGCATACGCCGCGATGGTTACGCCCTGGACGATGAAGACGATCGCCATCGCGCCGACGAGTTTTGCAGACCACAGGTGGGGTTCTATGCGGCGCTCCGGCTCCAGGCGATGGCCGACTCGTCCAGCGGCCCGATGACGCACAGACCGAGATTCTCGTCGGCCAGCAGATCGGATGCGAGCTCCTGCACTTCGTCGGGAGTAACGGCATCGATGCGCCGCTCGACCTCTTCGGGGCTGACGTCTCGGCCGAGTGCGAACTCGTTACGTCCTAGACGGATCATTCGATTCGACGTCGACTCGAGCGAAAGGGTAAGATTGCCTTTGAGGTGCTCCTGCGCGAGCCGGAACTCATCTCGGCCGATCGGCGTCGAGCGGGCGCGCGCGAACTGCTCTGCTACCAGATCCAGACAGGACTGTACGTTTTCCGGCGAGGTGCCGGCGTAGATCGCGAAGAGACCCGCGCCGCGATACGCCGCCTGAAACGAGTAAACGCTATAGACTAAGCCCCGCTTCTCGCGGATCTCCTGAAAGAGCCGGCTCGACATTCCGCCGCCCAAGACCGTATCCAGCAACGAGAGCGCATAGCGCCGTTCGTCTGCGACGTCTACCCCGCGCGTGCCAAGCACGACGTAGGCTTGCTCGCTATCCTTGAAGCGCACGTGGCGGGCCGGAGTAGTCGCGGGCCTTTCCGGGACCGGCAGAACGCAGGCTCCGTGAAAGTCCGCAAACTCCTCGGCGACGAGCTCGACGAAGCGCTCGTGATCGACATTGCCCGCAGCCGCAACGATGACCGAGTTCGGCGCGTAGTGCGCGCCCATGTGCGAGCGCAGATCCTCAGGCGTTATCGCCAGCACGGTCTCAGCGAATCCGATCGTCGGCTCGCCCAGATTCGATCCGCTCCACATCGTCTGCAGAAAAAGGTCGTGAATGAGATCGTCGGGAGAGTCGTCGTACATCTTGATCTCTTCGAGGACCACTTTCTGCTCTCTCGCGAGCTCCTGCGGTTCGAAACGCGAATGAAGGAACATATCCGCCAAGACGTTGAGCGCCAGCGGAATGTGGCGATCGATCACGCGAGCGAAATAGCACGTGGATTCTTTGTCCGTAAAGGCGTTTAGGTTGCCGCCGACCCCGTCCATCGTCTCGGCGATCTCTCGAGCGCTGCGGCGCTGCGTCCCTTTGAAGAGCATGTGTTCGACGAGATGTGAGATACCGCGCCGTTCGCGCCGTTCGACCGAGGAGCCGACGTCGGCCCAGACGCCGACCGTGGCGGAGCGGATTCCCGGCATCCCTTCGGTAATCACGCGCAAGCCGCTTGGAAGCGTCGTCTTCCGATGCATGCCGGTCGTCACGTTGCCGGCCTGAAGGCGTCGCGCACCCACCGGTCATCCCAAAAGACGCCGTCGCTATCCTGCAGCGCACGGTCGCGCAGCGATTGAGCCGGCTCCGTGCGACGCGCGGTGAGGCTAAAGACCGTTCGCGACGTCGGCTTAGCCAGATCTCCGCTGACGATCTCGCTTTGTGTAACGTCGAGCGGAATGCTGGCCCAAAAATCGATCTCCTCGGCAGCCGGCGCAGCGGCAAAGACGCTCTCGGCTAACGAAACGATTTCGTCCACGAACTCCACTCGCGTCAAGGAACGGTGAAACTTCACGCCCCAAAGGCGGACGCCGACGATTAAATGATCGTCCAGCTCGTTGGCCGAGACCTGGTTGACCTCCGCAGGCCATTGCGTGACGAAGATCGAGCGGCCGATACGCTCCGCAATGTCGGTGCGGTTACCGGCGGCGCGCGCGACGGCATCGAGATCCGCGACGCTGGGTGCGTACGCGTAGCTCGGCGAGCCGGCCAGCGTCAAGCCCAGCGCGATCGCCGGCACAACCCTTGGGAACCTAATAAGACTGGGCAAAGTAGGCCCGGGCCTTCGCCGGTTCGCCGCAGGCGACGCACCGGACGTCGGTCGCTTGCAGGTCGCGCAGTACGCGCGTCGTCGCGGTCGTGACTCGTTTAATTTCCGCCTCGCACTCGGCCCGCTCGCACCACGCGATATCGACCATGCCCGCGCGCGCCCGGCAGAGTTCGAAGAATTCGTCGCGCTCCGTGGTCGCAAACGTGTGGTCAGTCAAGAACGATTTAGCCTGCTTGTAGAGCGACTCCCCGATCTCGTCCAGCAGCCGGCGCACCGCCGGCTCGAGTTCGCTGCTCCTCACGCTTTGGCGCTGGCCTGGCTCATCTCGGTTGCGATCTCTGCGCGCAAGAACGACCGTGCCTGCGTCCACGTCGCGAGGACCGACCTCGATGCGAATCGGCACGCCGCGAAGGTCCCACTCACTATACTTCCAGCCCGGCTGCTCGTCGCGGTCGTCCACGCGCACCCGCAGTCCCGCATCGCTCAACTCGCGCGCGAGCCTCCGGCAGAGCTCGATCGCTCGATCGTCCGACGACCGCACGATCGGCACGAAAACGGCCTCGATCGGCGCCATCTTCGGCGGAATGCGCAATCCCCGGTCGTCACCATGCGCCATGATCAGCGCACCCAACATACGCCAAGAGATGCCCCACGAGGTCGTGTGCACGAACTTGATCGCTTGGTCCGCATCGACGAACTTGATGTCATAGGCCTTAGCGAAGTTTTGCCCCAAGTCGTGCGACGTGCCCGACTGCAGCGCTCGGCCGTCCGGCATCAAGGCTTCTATCGAAAAGGTTTCGATGGCGCCCGGAAAGCGCTCGCCGGCGCTTTTCCTTCCCGCGTAAACGGGGAGGGCCACGACGTTCTCGGCAAAATCGCGATACAGCTCGAGTATGCGCAACGTCTCCTCGCGCGCCTCCGCCGCAGTTGCATGCGCGGTATGCCCCTCCTGCCAAAGAAACTCCATCGTTCGAAGAAACGGCCGCGTGGCCTTTTCCCACCGAACGACGTTCGCCCATTGATTGATGAGAACGGGCAGATCCCGGTACGATTCGATCCACTGCGAGTACATCGTTCCGATGATTACCTCGGAGGTCGGGCGTACCGCCAGGCGTTCCGTCAGCAGCTCGCTGCCGCCTTGCGTCACCCAGGCAACCTCGGGCGCAAATCCCTCGACGTGCTCCGACTCTCGAAGCAGCAAACTCTCCGGAATAAAAAGCGGAAAGTATGCATTCTCGTGGCCGGTCGCCTTGAGGCGCGCGTCGAGATGCCGCTGCAGATTCTCCCAGAGACCGAAACCGTACGGCCGCAGCACTACGCAGCCGCGAACCGGTGAGTAGGATACCAGCTGAGCCTTGAGACAGACCGCCGTATACCAAGCGGAAAGGTCTGCCGCCTTCGGAGGAATCTCCTTAACGGCGCTTGCGGCGAGCGCTTCCGACATGACCGGCCCCGCTTCGATTGCGGCGTTCAAACTGCCTTCGCGCCCGGGATTCCCGCCGCCAAGCTCGCAATAGCACGACAATGCCGAAACTCACCCGAATCTATACCCGCACCGGGGATGAAGGCATGACGGGGCTGATCGGCGGTCTACGCGTCAAGAAGAACGCGGCGCGCATCGAGACCTACGGAACCGTCGACGAGCTTTCGAGCAGCATCGGGGCCGCGCGTGCGGCATTGCGCCCGGTCGTCCAGAACTGCGCTCGCGCTCCGGCACTCGATCTCTGGCTCGCGTGGACGCAGGACCTTCTCTTCAACCTCGGCAGCGAGCTGGCCACGCCGTCGCCGCAACGCAATCCGGATGGCCCGCGAATAAAGCCAAGCGATGCCGAGGCCCTCGAGCGGGCGATCGACCTGGCGCAAAACGATCTCGCGCCGCTGGCGAACTTCATTCATCCCGGCGGCTCCCTTCCCGGGGCTTACCTTCATCTCGCGCGTACGATCTGCCGGCGAGCGGAGCGCCTCGTCGTTGCGCTGATCGACGAGGAAGGCGACGCCTCGCCGGAGGCGCTGCGCTTTCTAAACCGGCTTTCGGACGCGCTCTTCGTTTGGGCCCGCTGGATTAACGATGAGCTCGGCAACGAGGAGCACCGCTGGGACCCTACGGCCAAGCCGCCGAGCTAGGTCTGCTCGGGCGCTAATGCGAACCGAGCGCGGAATGTCGTTTCTATCGACGCTATTTGCAACGACCGACGTCGAAAAGCTCCGCGAGCTGGGCAAGCGCAAAATCCTTCGGCGCGCCCTAACGGCACGAGACCTCATCGCGATCGGCCTGGGAACCATGATCGGCGGCGGCATCTTCACAACCATCGGTACGGGCGTCAAGGGCGCCGGTCCGGCCGTCATCATTTCGTATCTCCTGGCCGGCCTTACGTCGTTCTTTGCAGCGCTCTGCTATGCCGAGCTTGGTGCTATGGTGCCGGTTGCGGGGAGTGCCTATACGTACGCCTACGCGACGATGGGGAAGCTTTTCGCTTGGATCATCGGCTTTGCGCTGATCTTTGAGTATGGAATCAGCGCCGCACCCGTCGCGCAGCAGTTCTCGGCGGCGATCCAAGACGTCTTCAAGAGCGTGGGGTTCGCCCTTCCCGCTTGGGCGCAGGAGTCGAACCTCACGATTCACGGCGCGTGGTGGCTGCCGTCCAACTGGGACTTGCTCCACTCGCAGTTCGACTTCGTCGCCGCGTTTTTCGTCCTCGGTTTGAGCGCTCTGCTCTCGGTCGGCATCCGCGAGACCGCGACCGTCAACAATATCTTCGTCGTGCTCAAGATCTCGGCGCTCGCCGTCTTCATTGCCGCGGGCCTCTTCCTCTTTCATGCCGCGAACCTGCACAACTTCAATCCGGTGGGCTGGGGGGCTCTGCGGCCCTTTGGAGGGCTGGCGGATTACTCGTCCTCCGCCCAACCCTACGGAATCATCGCCATCGGGGCCTACGTCTTCTTCAGCTATATCGGTTTCGATACCGCGACGACGACGGCCGAAGAGTGCAAGAACCCGCAGTTCGACGTTCCGGTCGGCGTTATCGGCGCGCTCGCGATCGGCACGCTGATCTACTGCGCGACCGCAATCGTCTTAGTCGGCGCCGTACCGTGGCACAACGTCCCCATCAAGAATCCGTTGGTATACGCACTGGCGCCCTTGCACGTACCGGCACTCAGCTGGGTCATCACCGTCGGGGTTCTCGCGGGCACGACGAGCGTAGCGCTCGCATCGCTCCTCGGGCAATCGCGAATCTTTTACGTGATGGCCCGCGACGGCATGCTGCCTCCGGCGGTTGCGGCCGTAAACCAGCGCTTCAAGACGCCTCTGCTTACGACGATGGTCACGGGCGTCGCGGTAGCGGTCCTTGCGCTGATCGTACCGTTGAATAATTTGCTCAACCTCGTGAATATTGGAACGCTCATCGCCTTTACCGTGGTCTGCGCGGGCGTCCTCTACCTCCGCCGGCGCCGCCCCGATCTTCCACGAAGTTTCCGCGTGCCGTTCGTCCCGCTCTTCCCGATCCTCGGAATCGTCTGCTCGCTCTTCCTCGCGGTCTTCGGCCTGTCGCGCGCCACGTGGACGTGGTTCCTCATCGCGCTGGTGGGCGGTTTGATCTTCTTCTTTGCCTACGGCTTCCGCAAATCGAACCCCGATCAGGTCGTCCCCGTCGAGGAGCCCGCCGGCCTCAGCGAGATCACCTAGCTGTCATAAACTTCGTCGAAGGGCTACGGGCCCTGCCCGATCCCCGGCGTTACGACTTCGATGCGCGCCTCCCGTGCGTCGTAGTGCGCCCGAACGTTCAACGCTCGCGCAACGGCATCGAGCGAGATCAGCACGCGACCCCGCACGCGAAACGGAGCGTGTTTCAGCGTGAACGCCATACCGTTGACCGTTGCGTGCGTGTCACCGACGCGCAGTGCAAGCGCCTGACCACCCAAGACGACCGTGATCTTGCCGGTTTTTGGGTCAAGCTCGGTCTCGGCGCCGAGCGCATCGGCGATCGATCGCAGCGGAACGAACGCTTTTGCGTTGCCGGTGGTGACCGGCGAGACGTCGCTGTCCACGCGCTCTCCGTCTACCAGCATCACGATTGGCCGAGAGAACGCCAGCAGCGACGAGATTACGAGCGCGCAGACGACCAGGACGATCACACTCTGCCAGCGCAGCGCGGCGTATAGCTGCGCGGTTCGGCGTATCATACGGCGGGCTGCGCCGCCGGGAGGGCTCCGATCTCGTCGAGGTAAGCGGGATACTTCTCCGCGATCACTTTCTCTATCTCGAGCCGGAGCATTCCGAGCAGTTCGCTCTCCGGATAGGTCCCGACGAGCTCGCCCGCGCGGTAGATTGCTCCCTTGCCTTTTCCGCCGGCCACGCCGACGTCCGCCATCTTCGATTCGCCGGGTCCGTTAACGACGCAGCCCATTACCGCGACCTTTACCGGCGCGCTGTAAGACTTGGCGATCGCTTCGACGGCTCGCCCGAGCTCGAGTACTGAAATCTCCGCGCGGCCGCACGACGGACACGCAGTAATCTCGAAGCCTTTCTCGCGCAGACCGAGCGATTTGAGAATCCCCCAGCAGACGGGAACCTCTTCGATGGGATCGTCGGCCAGCGAGACTCGAATCGTGTCTCCGATACCCTCCCACAGCAGAATGCCCAGCCCGATGGACGACTTGATCGTTCCATCGCGCAGCAGGCCCGCCTCAGTGATACCGAGGTGCAGTGCGTACGGAGTACCGCGCTCCCGAAGCCGCCGATCCATCGAGCGGTAGGCTTCGACCGTCGTCGCGACGTCGTGCGCTTTTAGCGATATCGCGATTGCCGTGTGCCCATGCTCTTCGAGAATCTCGACGTGGCGCAGCGCGGAAAGCACCATCGCGTCGGCGGTATGTCCCAGCGACTTCTCTAAGTCCGGGGCGAGCGAGCCCATGTTTACGCCGACGCGAATTGGAATCTCGCGTGCTTTCGCCGCCGTGACGACCTCGGCGACCTTTTTGGGATCGCGAATGTTGCCCGGATTCAATCGCAGCTTTGCGACGCCCGCCTCGATCGCGGCGAGGGCCATCTTATGATCGAAGTGAATGTCCGCGACAATCGGCACCGGCGAGCGGGAGACGATTGCGGGCAGCCCTGCGGCGTCCGGCGGATCCTTAACCGTTACTCGGACGACCTCACAACCTTCCATCGTGAGACCGTAAACCTGCTCGAGCGTCTTGTCAGCGTCCGCCGTGTCGGTGGTCGTCATAGACTGTACGACGACGGGATGCTCGCCGCCGATCCACACGCCTTTTGCATCGGCGCGACCCGTCTTGTTCTGCAAAAAAATCGGATTGCTCTTGCGACGCAGCCGCAGCACTACATTATCCCCTGTCCCTTGACTATGCGCACGATATCGTGGAAAGCCACGAGCATGATGAGCGCCATCAACGCCGCAAAGCCGGCCAGATGCACCATCGCCTCTTTCTCCGGATCCACCGGCCGCCCGCGAATTAGCTCCGCAATAACGAAGGCGGCGCGCCCTCCGTCGAGCGCCGGAATCGGAAGCAGGTTGAACAGCCCCAATGCAAACGAAATCGTTGCGGCCAGAGAAAAGTATGGCCCCCAGCCCCAGTCTTGAACGGTACTCGCAACTTGCCCCATCCCGATCGGTCCCGAGACCTGCGGCGCGTACTTTGCGAACTGCGTTATCAGTAGGCCGACGCCTTCAAACGTTTGATTCGCGATGTTGACGAACTCCTGACCGCTCTCGCGCAGCGCCACCGGAACCGCCACCCGCTGATAGGCGGGGATCGGAGAGAATCCGATACATCCGAGCGCTCTGCCAACCTGCGCCGGGCAGGGCCGCGGCGAAACGAAGACCTTGTTTTGAATACCGTTGCGCGCGAAGACGAGGTTGAGCCGTTTGCCGAGCGAGCCGTGAATCGTGTCGACCAGCCTCTTGCCGCTCGTCATCGGCACGTTATCGATCGATAGGATTCGGTCGCCCGGACGCAAACCCGCAGCCTCCGCGGGAGACCCGACAAGCACCTGACCGACCACCGGTTGGTTCGTCTTATCGCTTGCGACGCCGAAGGCCAGCGCTCCGACCAGCAGCGTTACGTAGCACAACCCGAAGTTTGCAAACGGGCCGGCAAGTATGATTAAGAGCCGGCTCCACGCCGATTTCGATTGAAAGTTACTCGACGCGCCCGGGCTACGAGCGCGAAAGGTCCGCTGTCGCTCCGCCTCGGTGACCTTGCCGTCTTCACCCTCCATCGCACAGAAGCCGCCGATCGGAAAGGCTCGCAACGAGTAGATCGTGCCGCTGCGCGGGCTCGTCCAGGCGAGCAAGCGGGGGCCGAAACCGAGCGCAAACTCATTGACCCGAACCCCGAATCGGCGTGCCGCCGCAAAGTGGCCGAGTTCGTGCAGCACGATCAGAACCGAAAGCATCACCAAGAACGTGGCGACCTTTTCGAATTCGATCACGGTGACGACGGCGAGTAGATTCAACGGTTCGACCTTTCGATGGTTTCGACGATGGCCCGCGCCCTTGCCCGAGCCTCACGATCTGCCAAACGCACGCCGTCGAGGCTGGATTCTCCGGCAGGCGTCTCTTCCATAGCACGTTCGATGACCTCCGGGATTCTCCCAAAGGCAATCCTCCCTTCGACAAACGCATCGACGGCGACTTCGTTTGCAGCCGAGAGCACGGCGGGCAGCGTTCCGCCCCGGGCAAGCGCCTCGTACGCCAGGCGAATGCAGGGAAATCGTATCGGATCGGGTGCCTCAAAATCATAGCGCAGGAAGCCCTCGCCGCGCTTCGCTCCGAGCGCGCACAGGATCCCGTCGTCGCCGCCGGCCGCAAACGCCGGAAGCATCGCTCCCGGCGGCGGTTCGAGCCGTCGCGGGTAACCCAGCGCGTAGCCGATCGGAAGACGCATGTCGGGCGCGGCCAGCTGCGATTTCACGCTTCCGTCGCTAAAGAGCACGAAGCCGTGTGCGATGGACTGAGGATGTACCACGATACGGACACGCGCGCCCTCGAAACCGAAAAGACGGCTAGCCTCGATAACCTCCAGACCCTTATTCATCATCGTTGCGGAATCGATGGTGTTCTTCGTGCCCATGCGCCACGTGGGATGCGCTAGCGCCGTCTCGAGGTCCGCGCCCTCGATGGCCTCGCGCGACGCGCGCAGAAACGGGCCGCCCGAGGCCGTCAAAACGATCGCGGCAATGCTGTCCCGATCCTCCCCGATGAGGCATTGGAAGATTGCGCTGTGCTCGCTGTCGACGGGCAGCAGCTGCGCGCCGCTGCGGCGTGCCGAGTCGACGAGCAGCTCGCCGGCGGCCACGATGAGCTCCTTGTTCGCAAGCGCGACGTCTATGCCGCGGCCGACCGCAGCGAAGACGGCTTCAAAAGCGACCGAACCGTCGGTGGCGGCCAAAACTATCTCGGGCTCGCTCTCCACGGCGACGCGCATCAGGCCCTCGGGACCGTCGGCCTTCGTCGTCGCCACGCCGACGCCAAAGCGCTCGGCTTGGCGGCGCAGCAGATCCTCGTTGCGCCCCGCAGCCAGGCCGACTACTTCAAACCGCTCCTCGTGCGCAGCGATCACGTCGAGCGCTTGCGTGCCGATGGAGCCCGTAGATCCCAAAATCGCGACCCGCTTGCGGCCAGTCATGGGAGTTGTAAGATCCCCAGCACGTGAAGCATCGCAAAGAACGCTACGCCGCCCAATAGGTAAGAGTCGAACCGGTCTAAGACGCCCCCGTGACCAACGATCATCGCGCCCGCATCTTTGACGCCGGCGTCACGTTTGAATGCCGATTCCACCAAGTCGCCGACCTGAGCGGCGACGCTCGTGACGAAGCCGAGCTCGGCTCCCTGCCACCACTGCAGATGCAAGGGCGCAAATCGC
>JBAPZS010000309.1:0-15682 GCA_049285355.1 Candidatus Cybelea sp.
CGTCGTCACTCTTCGCTCGCAAAGCGCTGCTTTTGTCGCTCATCGTTCCTAGTCCGCACTCCGCCAAACGGCCAGCTTTATACATCGAACTTCCGGTACAGGGCACTAAAACGCGTTTCGATGCAGGCTCAAGGTCTGTCCGTCCAGCGTCACCACGTCGAAACGAATCTTTGCCGAGGGTGCCACGATCTGCGCGTAATCTGCGGCGATGCGTCGCAACGTGGCGCGCTTTCGTGCGTCGACGGCCCGCAGCGCGGAACCGAACTTTCCGGAGTCACGGCGCTTTACTTCGACGATGACGAGCGTCGGCCCGTCGAGGCAAACGGCGTCGATCTCGCCGCCCGGAACGCGCACGTTACGCGCGAGCACGCGGTACCCGCGGGCCGCGAGAAAGCGGCTCGCCCGATCCTCGCCGGCGCGCCCCTTCGAACCGTTACTCTTCAATCCAACCAATGCCGAGTGCGAGCTGGGCATCGCGGACGCGCGCCCAGTTTGCACGATGGTGAATGCTCGGACCGTGCGTTTTCAACGCCTCCAAATGCAGCGGCGTCGAATATCCTTTATGAGCGGCGAAACCGTAGCGGGAATCTTCTTTGTCGAGCTGCACCATCAATGCATCGCGGTGTACCTTTGCAACGATCGAAGCCGCCGCCACGACCGCGCATCGGGCATCGCCATGAATCAGCGGCTCCTGCGGACCTAAAAAGGAGCGAATCCGCACCGCATCGGTGATTAAGTACTCGGGCGCGGCCGCCAGTGCCGCGATGGCGCGCTCCATAGCGAGCACGCTAGCCCAATAGATATTGAGCCGATCGATCTCGGCAACCGATGCACTGCCGAGCGCCCAGGCGACGGCTTGATGCTTGATCGTCTCTGCAATTTCGACCCGCAGATCCGCGCGCACGACTTTCGAATCGTTCAGACCCTTGATGAAGAGCGGTGCCATGGCGACGACGCAGGCCGCGACGACCGGCCCCGCGAGCGGCCCACGCCCAACCTCGTCGATGCCGCCGACGAGCCGAAAACCCTTCGCGCGCGCTGCCGTCTCGAAGCGATGCAGGCGATGCAGGCGGCGCCGCTCCCGTTCGTAGCCGGACTTCGCCTTACGCTGCTTCGGCGTCATCGGGAGTCTCCAAGGAGATGCGCCCGAAGGCGCCGTCGTTGAACGCGCTGATATACGAGTGCGCGGCGTTGTGATACTCCGTTTCGCCGCCGCGCCGCCGGAAGCCGCGCGCGGTTGCAAACGCGTGCAGGTCGGGAAGCACCCTGCGCGGCACGTGCTCGATCGCCCAGCGATGGAAGGCCGCGACGACCTCTTGTGCGTCGTAACGCTCGCGCGGAACCGCGCCGCAGATCGCAAGCTTCCACTGCGTTTCCGGGCTTGGAATTCGTGGCGGCAAGACACCCGGCGTGTCCATCAGCTCGACATTTTCTGCGAGACGGAACCACTGGACGTGCTTGGTAACGCCGGCGCGCGCTTCGGTCTTCGCGGCGGCTCGCCGCAACAGCGCGTTGACGATGGACGACTTTCCCGAGTTGGGGACTCCCACGATCATGGCTCGCGCGATACCCGCCTTCTTCTTAGGAGTCGTTTGCCCGAGCGCGGCGGCGATGCGCCCCACGCTGCGTTGATTTCGCCCGTCTACTGCGATAACCGTGCGATCGCGTTGCGAGAGTTCGCGCAGCCATCGTTGCGTAATCGCGGAATCGGCCAGATCGTTACGGTCGAGGACGACGAAGCGGGTGCGCGCGCCGGCGAGCTCGTCGAGCAGCGGATTGCGGCCGCTGCGCGCGATGCGAGCGTCGACGACCTCCACGACCACGTCGATCGCGCGAAGATTCTCGCGGATGTGACGCACTGCCTTGGCCATGTGGCCGGGGTACCATTGAACCGGACGCTCCAACTTCGAATTCACAGTTCCCCGCTCTCGCCGTTTCGAGTCAGAGCGCGCCCAGCATGCGCGGTGGCCAAATTCCGGCGACGGCGCGGCCCAGCAGCCGATCGTCCCCGACGGCGCCGAAAGTACGAGAGTCCTCACTGTTCGCGCGATTGTCGCCGAGGACGTAGACCGAGCCCGGCGGTACGACGATCTCGGCGAAGCTTCGGTCGTCGGCGTCTTTCACGTACGGTTCTTCCAGCCTCGTTCCGTTTACGTAGACCGTCCCGCGATCGATTCGAATTCGGTCTCCGGGCAGGCCGACCACCCGTTTGATGAAGACCTCGCGCGTGTCGTCTTCGTGACGGAAGGCCACGATCTCACCGCGCGCCGGGGTGCCGAGGCGGTATGCAAACGTATTGATTAGGACGTATTCGCCGGAACGAATGTGCGGCTCCATCGAAAGACCCGAAACTTGCGGAAGGCGCATGAAAAAGGCCGAGATCAGTAGGCTGAGCACGGCGAGCTGCAACGCCAGGCTCGCGACCGATCGCCAGCGCAAGAAGCGGGCCACGCACCCGACTTCGCTTAGATGCTTAGAGAATCTTGGCTTGCGAGGGCGGCCAAAAGATCAGGAAGGCGCGACCGGTGAATCCGGCCGGGGTGCCGCTTCGCGGCCCTGCAGCGAAGCGCCCGGTGTCCTGCGCGAAGCCCCAGATGTGCGAGTCCTCGGAGTCGTTGCGATTATCGCCCAGCATGATGTAACAGTGGGGCGGAATGCGATCGGGGGCGGTCCAGAGCGATCGCGGCGGCACGTTGGCCGAGCTCGGATCGAGACGCTGCCAACCGACCCCATAGCTCACGTAGATCCCGTAATCCCGAATCTCGAGGGTGTAGGCCGGCTTCTCCGCGGCGTACGGTTCGCGCAGCGGCGCGCCGTTGATATAGACCGTTCCGCCCGAGATGCGCAGCGTATCGCCCGGTCGGCCGATTACGCGCTTAATGAAGTCATCGGGCGTGGGGACGGGCGGCGGGAAAACGACGATATCGCCTTCGTTCGGACTATGGAAGCGGTATTCGAACTTGTCGACGAGCAGAACGTCGTGAATCTGCAGGGTCGGGAGCATCGAGCCGGAGGGAATGTAATAGGTGCGAGCCACGAACGTGATGAGAACCCACGCGGCCAACCCGGCGATGATGAACGGATCGAGGAACTCGCGTGCGAAGGCGGTGCTGCGCCCCGACGACCCGGCGACTACCGGCCGCAGCGAAAGCGCCGCGCGGGCTACGGCGATCACTCCGACGATTGCAAGCAGTTCAAACGGGGTCATGTGCTGCTATTCTCCAAAATTGCGTAGGCGGTCCAGCGGCCAGATAATCGCGAACGCCCGGCCCTTAAAGCTCGCGCGTACTTTGCGCGCCGCGAGCGGGCCGGAAGCGAAGAAGCCGTGCGTTTGCGCAAATCCCCAGACGTGAGAGTCGTCGGAGTAGTTTCGGTTGTCTCCGAGTACGAAATAGAAGCCCGCGGGAACTCGGCCGGGGACCTGCCACGCGCTGCGAGGCGGTATGTTTGCGCTACGCGCATCGAGGGGGCTACCGTTGACGTAGATGGCATAGTCGCGGATCGCAAGATCGTAGCTGGGCGCTTCGTTTTCGTACGGCTCGCGTAGCGCGATGCCGTTGCGATAGACGATCCCATCGTGGATCGAAATTGCATCTCCGGGCACGCCGATGACGCGCTTGACGAAATCGTTTCCGCTCGCCCGCACCGGTGGCTCGAAGACGGCGATATCGCCGTCGTGCGGCGGATGCAGCCGATAGGCGATCTCGTCAACGAGCAGGACGTCGCGAACTTGCAGCGTCGGGACCATGGAGACCGAGGGAATGTAGAACGTACGAATGACGAAGGTCGTCAGGAAGAGCGCAATGAGCCCGGCGACGATGAGCACGTCGAGGATCTCTCGCAGTGCCGTGACCGGAACTCGCGCATCGGCAGTCGCAAACGCCTTCACCGACAGCGCAAACCGAGCAATCGCGAAGAGGCCGAGAAGCCCTACGAGCTGCAGTGGTGTCAGAGCGGCGGGTCAGGTTCCTCTGGCTTTCTTTTCCTTGATTCGCGCCGCCTTGCCGACCTTCTCGCTCAAATAATAGAGGCGGCTGCGCGAAACGATGCCGCGTTTTCCGACTTCAACGCGCTCGACGCGCGGACTATGGAGTAGGAAGGTCTTCTCGACGCCAACACCGTGGGCGATGCGACGAACCGTTATGGACTCGCCAGCGCCGCCGCCCTTACGAACGATGACCACACCCTCGAACATTTGAGTCCGTTCCTTGCCGCCTTCGACGACCTTGGAATAGACTTTTACGGTGTCGCCCGCGCGAAACTGCGGGACGTCGGCCTTGAGCTGATCTCGGTTAAGCGCGTCGATTACATTCACGATTGTCATTCCTGAGTACCTCGACGTGAACCGTCGAGGGGCTGCGCGGCGCAATGAATAGCCGGGCGCGGAGCCCGGCAGAACCACCGTATCCTATCACGGGCTTTCATCATGGTGCAAGTTGTCATCGAGCAGGTCGCGGCGGCGGCTGATGGTGCGAAGCCGGGACTGTTCGCGGCGCCACTGGGCGATTTTGGCATGATCGCCGGAGAGCAGGACGGGCGGCACTTCGACGCCCCGAAACTCGGCAGGGCGGGTGAAGCTCGGGTAGTCGAGCATCCCGGCGGTGAAGGACTCGTGCGCTAAGGACTGGCGGCATATCGTTCCGGCAAGCAGACGAATCGTCGCGTCCATAAAAGCGAGCGCCGGGATCTCCCCTCCCGTCAGCACAAAGTCGCCAAGCGAGTACTCCTCGAGCTCGTAGAGCCGGGCGAGGCGGTCGTCGATACCCTCGTAGTGGCCGCAGACTAGGACGAGGCGGTCGAGCCGAGCCAGCCGCTGCGCCGCGGCTTGGTCGAACGGTTTGCCGCTTGGGCTGGGGACGACGATCAGCCGGTGCTCGCTCGGGGGCGCCTCGGTGAAGATGCCGTCGAGGATTCGCGCGATCGGCTCGAGCCGCAAGACCATTCCCGGCCCGCCCCCAAACGGGGCATCGTCGGCCCGCTCACCTTCCTCTAAATGGTCCAGCAGATGGTGATAGCGGACGCGGGCGATGCCCGACTCGACGGCGCGGCCGACTATCGAGAGCCCGACGAACGGTGCGAAGACCTCGGGAAAGAGCGTGATGACGTCGACCGCGAACATGAGCGAAGAGTGTTCAGGGACCGAGAGGAGTTTGCATGCGCGCTCGAAGCGCTCGATCGCCGCGACTTCGTTGCGGCCGAGGCCCAGCTCGGCTTGTTGCTCGAGCGGGAGCCTCGGGCCGGCTTAGAGCGCGCGTTTCTGCTCAACAAGCGGGGTGTGGCTCGCATCGGACTCGAGCGGCTCGAGCTGGCGGAGGCCGATTTTAGGTCTGCGCTCGAGGCTCGGGCTCGCTACGCGCCGGCGTTAACGAATCTCGGCAACCTGCTGCTCGAAAGCGACCGGCTAGGCGAAGCGATCTTGCATTACGAGCGTGCGATCGCGAGCGATTCCGAGTACGCGATCGCTTACCTCAATCTCAGCGTCGCGTATAAGCGGGCCGGGCGGATCGCCGAAGGCGTGCGAGCATTACGCCAGGCGGAGCGCCTAGAGCAGCGCTCGCGCGTCAGCGTTCTGCGTTCTTTCCGGCCGTCTCGGCGGCGGTGATTCCTTCGATGTAGCTGAAGAGCTGCGGCAGCGTGATGCTCTCGAGCGCCGTTCGTCCGTGGATCTTCTCGCCATCCTCCCCTTCGTCGCGCAGATAGCATCGCGTCTCGACGCCGTCCTTCTCGCCACTGATGAACGCGACGGCGAAACCGCGACCGGGAATCTCGTCGTAAATTCGCATCATCGCCGGGTTGAGGATTTCGATCGAATGCGCGGGGTTGTGCGCATCGAAGATTAAAATCGTCAAGTGCTCGAAGTTTGTAATCTCGATCTGCCCGACGATGAAAATGCTTTTGGTCGAAAAGAACTCGTGACCGAGTTTGCCGCGGCTAGAGACTTCGTAGAAGACTCGGTGCGCAACGAACCGGTTAAGGATCTTTCGCAGCGTTGCTAGCGAGGCTAGCGTCTCCGTGCGGTTGCCGCGAGTGTAGACGATCTTCACTGGGGGCTCTTATGCTTGTACAGTCCCGCAGGGTAGCCCTGCTCTCGGCGGTGGAAGTCCGGCGCCGCCGCCGAAAGTAACCGTCGCCGATGCTCTCCGTACCCGACGTCCTGGTCGTCTCCGTGCTGGCGCTCTTGCTCTTTGGCCCCGATCGGCTCCCGAAGGTCATGCGCCAGGCGGGCCGGCTCGTGCGCGACGTGCAAAACACGTCGCATTCGTTCATCGCCGAGATGGAACGCGCCGCCGATATGGCGGATGCCCCTCCGCCGCCGCCTCCGGCGCCCGAGCCCAAGGAGCCCTGAAGTAGCGGCTTCTTAGATGAGGCGGCTAAATGTTGAAGTTCTGACGAAGTTCGGTTATGCGCTGCTGCACCGCGGAGCGAACTTGCTCGTGCAGTTTCTCACGCTGGTCGTCTGGAAGACGCCGGTAGATCAGATAGCCGGCCGCCGAGACCAGTCCCCCCACCACAGCCGCCAGTACGACTTTGACGGCTTCGCCGCCCTCTTCGTCGTCACTCGGCGGCCGCTCGCCAAAAGCCGACTGATAGCCGTTCGCGGGGGGCGGCGAACTCGACCACGGCTGGTCGGACGGGGTCGTGCGAAAACTCTCTGACATCTGGAATCTCCTTATTATCCGCCGGCTTTGTTTACCCGCCGCGGGGCGCTATCTCCCGGGTCTTGAGATATCCGCTCGCGTCGTAGGCTCACGTGCTCCGGAAAACGCCGAACGACCTGCGTGACCGCGAGTTCGGCCGTTTTGACGATTGCTTGGACGCTCTCGACGTCACGCCGGCTCTCATCGATGATGACCGCAAACGCCCCCGGCTCTTGAGATGCCGCGAGAGCACCGCCGCCAAAATGCTCGAGCCCGAGTCGGGCTGCTTGGAGAATCGCCGAGACCGCGGCGCAAACGATGTCCTGCCCGTATTCGGCAAAATCGGCGTGCCCGCGCGCAGAGAGTCCGGCGAAACGATCGTGGTCGTCGCGATAGAAAGTGACTTCGAGCACGTTCGCCGCCTCGTTATGCGCCGCTAGGGCAGCGTGATCTTGGTGATCTTTACCTCAGCGAATGGTTGGCGATGGCCATTGAGTTTGCGCACGCGCTTCTTCGGCTTATAGCGGAAGACGAGGATCTTCTTATCCTTAGCCTGGCGCAAAACGGTTCCGGTGACCGAGGCTCCGTTCAGCGTTGGAGTGCCGACGGAGACTTTATCGTCCGCGGCAGCTAGTACGACCTTATCGAAGGTTACGTCGGAACCGACCTCGCGGCCGACCAGATCGCAGCGGATGACATCGCCCTCGGCGACTCGGATCTGCTTGCCGTCGGCCTCAATGATCGCGTACATAACTTCGGTACGATACCAGCCGGAGGGCTCGCAGTCAACGCCGCCTCTAACGCGGCTCGGTGCTTGACAGCGTGTCTTTTTAGTGGTATTAATCAGATTACTCTATGATACAGACTAATCTGAACTACGACCAACCCTCGCAGGCAGCCGACGAAGGACCCTGTCTGGGGCGGCTGCTCTTCACTTGGGGCCTTTACGGCCTCGCGATGACGATGCTTTGGCGGGTTCCCCATCACAGCGCCTGGGCGGCTGCTGCGTTGTGGGCGATCGCCGGGCTCGTGGCGCTCGCGGTAATGGTAAAGCTCGGGGAGATTTGAGATGGAGCGTATTGATACCGGCGAAGCGCGCGACCACATCGAGATGGTCGATCGCATCTTGGCCGAGTCTCACCAACGACTTTGCACCGGCGGGGAGTATTTCGTCGTCTGGGGAGTCGGCTCGGCATTTGTCACCATTCTCTTTGCTCTCACGGATGGCGGGTTGCTGCCGCCCCAGGCGCTCTGGTCCGTACCGCTCGTGCTCGCCGCCTGTGCGATCTTTTCGATCGTTCGCGGCCGGTTCACTCGGCAAGCGGTGGCGCGCAGCTCGCTCGTCCAACGTGAGTTCTTCAACGTGCTCTGGCTGACGATCGGGCTTGCCCTTATCGTCGACCTGGCCGTCTTTCGCATCTTCGCGGGGCTCGCATCGGCGGCGATCTGGAGCGTTGCAGAGGCAATCGTCCTGCTCTACATCGGGATGCACGGCAACCGCCGCGCGCAGATCGCGGGTGTCGTCGTGATCGTTTCGCTGATCGCCGCGAACTTCGTTGATTCGGCATTCGCCGGTTACGTGTTGGGTGCGGGCATGCTCCTCGGTTACGCAGGTTTCGGCGCTAGCGAACTCCTTGCGCGAGACTAGCTCGGGCAATGGATGAGGTGTTGCTCTCGAAGATCCGCCTGGGCGTGGTCGCCGAGCTTCTGAACTACGATTGGATCGCCTTCTCGGAGCTCGTGCGATCGCTGCAGACCACCAACGGGAACCTGGGCGCGCATCTCGTCAAGCTCGTTGAGGCCGGGTATGTGGACGAGGAGAAGAGCTTCGTCAATCGCCGCCCGCTTACGCGCTATCGTCTGACGCAAGGCGGACGCGACGCGTTCGCGAACCACGTCTCACAGCTGCAAGCGCTTTTGAAAGCATCACACTAGCGCGTCGACCTCGTACGCGGCGCGCAAACCCTCGTCGAAGGCGCGCACCGCATTGAGCTCGGCGGCGTCTTTCGCGCCGCCGACAACGCGATACGGAACGCCGAGCGCGCGTATCGGCGCGGAGAGCGCGTCGTTGCGTACCTGACCGGCAGCGATGACCACGGTGTCGGCGTTGATGATGCGGGCTTGGCCGTCGGCCGAACGAACGCAAATGCCGTCCGGCACGATGGCTTCGTAGCTTACGTTCGCAAATATGTCGACGCCGGCCGAACGCAAGGCCGCAAGCACGGTCCAGCGCGTGGTCTTGCCGATACGCTCGCCGATCGCACGTCCCCGTCGCATCAGCGCGACCTGCTTTCGCCCGGTTACGAGCAGCGCGCCGGTGTTCGGCGCGGCCAGCCCCTGTTCGTAAAGAAACCGCGTGGTCTCGTCGACGTTGGCTTCGCCGAAGCTCAAGTAATGGGCGATATCCACCCCGATGCCGCCGGCGCCTACGATCGCGACGCGCTCGCCGAGCGCGCAATCGCCGAGCAACAGATCGGCGTAGGTAAGCACGTGAGGAAGGTCGCTCCCCTGCAGGGGTAAACGACGCGGCAGAACGCCCGTAGAAAGCACGATCGCATCGAAACCGTGCAGCTCCGTGCCGGTGCAGCGGTTGCGCAGCCGAACGACGACGCCGAGACGAGCGAGCTCATTGGTGTAATAACGGATCGTTTCGTTGAAATCGTGCTTGCCGGGAATGCGCCGTGCCATCCGAAACTGCCCGCCGAGCTCGCTCTCGGCCTCGAAGAGCTCGACGGCATTTCCAAGGGCGGCCAACGCGCGGGCGCACTCCATCCCTGCCGGGCCGCCGCCGACCACGGCAAAGCGACGTCGTTTTTCATTCGTTTGCTCGATCTGAGGAAACTCGAGCTCGCGCGCGGCGCGCGGATTGACCATGCACGAGATCGGTTCGTCCAGCAGCGAGCGGTCGATACACGCTTGATTGCAAGCGATGCAGGTGTTGACGAAACGCTCCTGCCCGCGCGCGCTCTTTGCGACGATCTCCGAATCGGAGAGGAACGGGCGAGCCATCGAAATGAAGTCTGCGCTCCCGGCGGCGAGAACCGATTCGGCGTGAGCCAGATTGTTGATCCGATTGCTCGCGATGACCGGAAGATTACCAACGGCGGCTTTGACTGCCGCCACAAACGGTACCCAAACGCCGGCGGGCACGATCTGCTGCACGGTCGGGATCGACGATTCGTGCCAGCCGATGCCGACGTTGAGTGCATCCACGCCGTCGCCTGCGAGCGTGCGCGCGAAGGCAAGCGTCTCCTTCGCCGTCGTCGAGTTTTGCATCAGATCGGCCCCGGAGATGCGGAAGATGACCGGAAACTCCGCGCCGACGAGGCCGCGAATCTCGCGCAGCACGGTGCGAGGGAGTCGCATACGCCGCTCGAAGTCGCCGCCCCACGCATCGTCGCGGCGGTTGGTCAGCGGCGAGAGGAACTGATTGAGGAGATAGCCTTCCGATGCCATGACCTCGACGGCGTCGTATCCCAGCTCGCGAGCCCGAGCCGCGCCGCGCGCGAAATCGGCGATCGTCCACGCGATCTCCGCCTCGCTCATCGCGTGGGGCGGTTCCGGCGAGAAGCGCGACGCGACTGCCGACGGTGCCTGCGGCGCGATTCCAAATGATGAAAAGTGCGCGTAGCGTCCGGCATGAAAGAGCTGAAGGGCGATGCGTCCGCCTGCGTCGTGTACCGCGCGGGCGGCTTGTTGCAGCGGTGCCGCTGCCTGCGGCTCGTTGATGAAGCTGTAGTTGCGCCCGCCGGCACCGGCGCGGTTGACGCAGGAGCCTCCCGTGACGATCAGCCCCGCGCCGCCACGCGCTCGTTCGGCGTAGAAAGCGGCAAGCGCGGCACCGTCGGACTCGATTCCAAGATGCATCGAACCCATGATGATGCGATTGGCAAGACGCAGCGTGCCGATGGATCCGGCCGCCAGGGTGCGTTCGAACATATCTACAAGGAGAGTGGGGGCGTCGTGTCTGCGTAGAAGGGCGGCGCGATCACGCTCAAGCCTCCGTCGACGCAGATCGTTTGACCGGTGATGTACTCCGATTCCGGCGAGAGCAGGAATGCAACCGTGTCGGCAACCTCTTGTGCGGTGCCCATGCGCGCCTTGGGAATCTTCGAGAGGACGCCCGCGATCGGCGCCATCCCCGCGACGTTTTCGTAGAAATAGGCGCAGGATTCGGTGTCGATGAGCCCGCCGCTGACGCAGTTGACGTTGACGCCGCGCGGCGCGAACTCGACGGCCATATACCGGACCCACGCCTCAATTGCCGCTTTATTCGACCCGAGATTCGCATAGGTTGGGTAGGCGCGAACGCTGCCGTAGCTCGAGAGCACCGCGATACGTCCGCCGTGCGTCATCAGTTTTATGGAACGCTGCGCTCCGAGAACGAAGGCCCGAACGTTCAGGGCGAAGGAGCGATCGAGATTGTGCGCCTTTAGGTCGGCAATCTTCTTAAACGAGCTGGCCGCGGCATTCGATACGAAGTAATCGAGACGGCCGAACTCCTTTTCGACGCGATCGAAGAGGCGGTCGATTTGCTCGGGCTCCTCCATGTTCGCCTGCACGGCGAACGCTCGCGAGCCGAGCGATTCGATCTCGCCGACCGTCGTTGCCGCGAGGTCGGCGTTGCGATTGAAGTTGACGACGATGGAGGCGCCCTCGCGTGCGAGCGTCAGCGCTAAAGCGCGACCGATTCCGCGCGAGCTCCCCGTAACGAGCGCGAGCTTGTTCGTGAAGCGGTGGCTCACGCGCCGGCACCGAGCAGTTCGCGAGCGATGACCGTCTTTTGGATCTCGTTCGTTCCCTCTTCGAATCGCTGGGCGCGAGCGTCGCGGTAGACTCGCTCGATCGCGTTGGGCTGCCAGTAGCCGATGCCGCCGTGAATCTGCAGCGCCTTGTCGGTAACCCGCGTGAGCATATCGACGGCCTGCAGCTTCGACATCGACGAGAGCGTGGCGGCATCGCCGCTGCCCGCCTCCCAAGCACGCGCGGCTGCAAGCGTCAGTTGGCGCGCCGCCTCGATATCCGTTGCGTTCTCGGCGATCATGAATCGAATCGCTTGGCGCTGCACGAGCTTCTTACCGAATGTCTCGCGCTTGCCGGCGTATTCGATCGCCAGCTCGTGGGCGCGACGCGCAAGGCCGACGCAGCTCATCGCGACCGAGATCCGGCTGGGCGTCAGAAATCCGCCGAGCGCAATCTCCAACCCCTGGCCCTCCTCGCCGAGTCGATTGGTAATCGGAACCGGAGTGCGGTTGAAGCGCAGCCGCGCGTGGTCGGTTCCCCGCACGCCCATCGACTCATCCATCGCGATCACGGTGGCACCGGGTGCGTGGCGATCGACGATTAGCGCGACCGTTCCCTCGGCGCCGCGGGTTCCGGCGAGCCGGGCGAAGAGAAGCCAGTAATCGCAGATCGTTCCAAACGTGATGAGGTGCTTTTCACCGCTCAAGTAGTACGTATCGCCCTCGCGTACGACGCTGCAGCGAAGGTCGGCGCCGGTGCCCGCGGTCGGTTCGGTCAGGGTAAATGCGATCTTGAGGTCCCCTGCGATCGAAGGGATGACGAACGCGCGTCGCTGTTCCTCCGTCGCGAACCGGTCCATGGCGCGCCAGGTACCGTTGACGACGTGCACGATCATCCGGATGGACGCGTGCGACATCGAGAAGAGCTCGATCAGCTCGAGATAGCGCGCGAACGGGATACCGCGTCCGCCATAGGCTACCGGAGCGGCCAGCGACAGGTATCCGCGCGCGCGAAGCTCATCCCAAAGCTCCGGCGGAACCCGGCGTTCGCGTTCGATCCGCGCGGCCCACTCTTCGGCGGGTCCGGCGACGTACGCGGCGATCTCGTCGCGCAGTGCCTCAAAGGAGCTCTCGTCGAACGTCGTGCGGTCGAGCTGCTTCATGAGACGCTCGCCGTGCCGCGCGCGTGCGGTCGTAACTCCAGCGCACGTTCGCGCAGGACGTATTTTTGCACTTTTCCCGATGGCGTGTGCGGAAGCTCGGAGACGATCTCCAGCCGCTCCGGCCAATAGTGCTTGGAGGCTTGGCAGGCAAAGAGATAGTGCTGCATCCGATCGAAATCGAGCTGCGCGCCGTCGCGCAGGACGACGAACGCGCAGGCCCGTTCGCCCAATCGTGGATCGGGCATCGCAACGATTGCGACCTCCGCGATCGCCGGATGATCGCTCAAAAGCTGCTCCATCTCCGCAACGGGGATCTTCTCGCCGCCGCGATTAATGACGTCGCGCACGCGCCCGGTGATGCGAATGTATCCGGCTTCGTCCATGACGCCCAGATCGCCGGTGCGGAACCAGCCGTCGGGCGTGAAAGCCGCGGCCGTCCATTCGGGATGATCCGCGTACCCGGCGAACATCGTCGGGGAGTGCACTTCAAAGTGTCCCTCCTGACCGGCGGGTAAGGTGCGCCCGTCCGGGTCGGCGATGCGCAGACGGATGCCGCGCAGTGCCCGTCCATCGGTTCCCCAAACTTTGGCGGGTTCGTCGGTCGGCGCCGCCAGCGATCCGAGACACGACTCGGTCGTTCCCCACGCGCCGCAGACGGCGGTGCCGAGAATGCGCGTCGCGCGTTCCGCGAGACCGCGGGGTACCGCCGCCCCCGTTGCGACGAAGATTCGTAGCGCCGCGGGCGGGCGTTCCCCGCTTTCGACCGCGTGCACGAGATCGGCCAAGAAAGGCGTTGCGGCTTGCACGAACGTGCCATCCCAATCGTTGAGCGCCCGCAGCGCGCGCGACGCGTTCCAAACCGGCTGCACGATCTGCGGAACGCCCATGACCAGCGCGAGCCACATGCCGTACAGAAACCCGGTCTGATGTGCGAGCGGAGACGGAGCGAAGATGCGGTCCTTCGGCCCCAGTCCTAGGTGTTCGACCTCCATCGCGGCCGCGCGCATGAGCACGTCATTCCGATGCAGCACGCCCTTGGGCTCACCCGACGTTCCCGAAGTAAAAAGCAGTTGCGCGATTGCCTTCGGATCGGCGTCCCGTTCGTCGAGCGCCGCTTCGTCTACCTGAATCTCGCGCAGCGCATCCTGCAGCCGGAGCCAATGAACCGAACCGTCGTCGTACTCCGTCGACGGAAGCGCGAAGGTATTGCGAGCCCCGGCGCAGACCACGACGTGCTCGAGCCTTAGCGGAAGATCGCCGCTAAAAACCGTCGCTTCGCGCAGCAGCGAAGCGATCTCACCAGCGTGATGGCGACCGCGCGCCTCGTCGGGCACGAAGAGAACGCGAGCTCGCGAGCGGCGTAAGCAGAATGCGACTTCGCGCTCGCGAAAGATTGGCATCAACGGACAGCAGACGGCGCCGACGCGCAGCGTCGCCAGCGCAATAACGACGAAATCGACGCAGTTCGGCAACTGGAACGCGACTCGTTCGCCGGCGCGCACGCCGAGGGTCAAGAGCAGCATCGCCATGCGCTCGACGCGCTCGAGCAGCTCCGCCCAGGTGAGCGCAACGTCGCTCCCTTCACGCGTCTCGACGACGGCCAGACCTTGCGGCGATTCGCGCGCGTGATGCCGTAGGAGCTCGTCGAGCGTAAGCTCCGCCGCACGATCGGGTTTCGGCATCGCCGCCGCCCATGCGCCGGAGTGCTGACCGTTTGCCGGTCCGTCGGAGATCGACATCGGTACGCCGATGCTTCGCATTGCGTCGAGAAAACGCGGATATGAAATTCGGTAGGCGTTCGGATAGGTCAACGTGCTCTGGCCCTCGGCTCGGGAGGCGGCCACTGCCAGCGACATCAAGATGCGATGGTCGTTGAAGGAAGAAAGGTGCGCGCCGAAGAGCTCCGCAACGCCGTGGGCGACGAGCCGATCGTCGTGCAGCTCTAGATGGCCGCCCATGCGATTGAGCTGCAGCATCGCGGCGACACGGTCCGACTCCTTGAGCCGCACGTGTGCGATATTTTCCAGTACAGTCTCACCTTTCGCGAAGGTTCCTAGGGTCGAGAGGATCGGAAGCATATCGGGAATGTCGCGACAGTCGACGCGAACGCCGCGCAGCTCGATGCCGTCGTGACGTACGCGGACGGCATGTGCCTGCTCGTCGTAGATCATCGGCAGTCCCATCTCCGCAACGATCTCCATGAACGCTCCCTCGGGGTGATCGGGAAGCTCTCCGGGCAGCTGCACGAGGCCGCGAAAGAGGACGTCGGATGGATGCAACGCCGTGACGGCGAGGCCGAACGCGGCCGAGCCGATGTCCGGCGGAAGCTGGACCACGGCCGGACGCGGCTGTTGTCCCGGCTCCACTTCGAAGCGGCGCCAGTTTGGCGCGATCTTCACGTGCAGATCGAAGGCACGCATCATCTCAACCGTGAGCGCGACGTACGGACGCTCGTTCAGCTCGCCCTCGACCTCGATTACCGTTGCTTCTTGCGCGAAGGGCGCCAGCAGAAGCAGCCCGGAGATCCATTGCGATAGGGTGCCGGGAATGACGATCGTTCCGCCCCGAGGCCGGCTCGGCGCGATCGCAATCGGCGGACACCCATCGTTCGATTCGAAGCGAATGCCCATTTGAGCGAGCGCCTCGAGCAGCGGCCCAACGGGCCGCCGCCGAAAGTATTTTTGGGCGGTCAACGTCACGGGTGCGTCTGCTAGCGCGGCTAAACCGATCATGAAATACAGCGTCGATCCGGAGCTGCCGACCGAGACGGTCTTGCGCTTGACGTGATAGGGGCCGCCGGCAACGAGCAGGGTTTGACCTTCGATTTCGATCGTCGTGCCCAACGCGCGCAGCACGTCCATCGTAAACTGTACGTGACGCGCATCCGAGAGGCCGAGGATTCGGCTCGTTCCCGGCGCGAGGGACGCCAAAATGAGCGCTCGATGCGCGTGGTACTTTGAGTTGGGAACCTCGACCGCACCGGTCAGCGGTCCGCTCGTTCCTTTGACGAGAAGATTCATGAGCGCCGATGAAACTTCCGAGTGGGAAGCGAGGCGCCCTGCCCGCGGGTCACAGCGAGAGAAGCAGCGATGCGTTCTGCCCGCCGAAGCCAAAGGCGTTGGCTTGAAAGGCGCTGTAG
>JBAPZS010000310.1:0-11086 GCA_049285355.1 Candidatus Cybelea sp.
GTCGCACGCTTCGCGTGCGATGGCGGCGGCGCGGAAGTTGATCTCCACAGCCTTGTGGCCGAGGCCGTACTCATCGAGCTTCAGCCGCGATCCGGTGAACGAATCGGTCTCGACGACATCGGCGCCGGCGGCGAGATACGAGTCGTGGATCGCGCGGACGACGTCCGGTCGGGTGAGCACCAAGGTCTCGTTGCAGCCGTGCTGTACCGCACCGCCGAAGTCGCTCGCCGAAAGCTCCAGCGCCATGAGCTGCGTGCCCATGGCGCCGTCGAAGATCAGAACCCGCTCGCCGAGCAGGCGCAGATACTCAGACACGACTCACGATCTCTCCCACTTTGTTTCCGGCCCGATTATACACCGTGGGCCGGGCAAAGCGCGCAAGCGCGGCGGCTTGGCGCTCGTCGAGCACGCCCAGGCGCCGTAACCCGGCAATGAGAGCCGGACCTCGAGCACGCCCGCTGCCGTCGAGTACTTTGGAGACGTAGCCGTAGCCCTGCGGGATCGCCGCCACGCCCGCAACGCCCTCCGCGCCGGCCTTCGAGACGAGCTTCCCATCGCCAACGCGGATCAGCTCGGTATCGATTTGGCCGGTTCCCGAGACGTACTCCGGATGCGCGACCATCGCGTCGCGAACGACGCGCAACGCGTGCGCGTGCGCATCGTCCATACCCGCCTGCGTCGCCAGGCGCGCAAACGACGTCGCGGCCTTGCGTAAGCTCGTCGCATAAACGGGAATACCGCAGCCGTCGACGCCGAGGGGCCACGTCGCTGCATCATCGTCCGAGCAACGCGCGCAAAATTCGAGGATCTGCCGCTGCGCGGGATTTTCAGGGCTCAAGTACGTGGCTGGATCAGCTCCAGTCGCAACGCAGAGCGCGAGAATTCCGGCGTGCTTTCCCGAACAGTTGTTATGCAGCGCAGCAGGCGCCAGTCCGGCCTCACGCAACGCTTTAGCCGCCGCTTCGTCGTACGGTTCGTGCGCACCGCATTGCAGCGCCGACTCGTCCATGCCGATCTTTCGCAAGATCGAACGAACCGCTTCTACATGAAACGGCTCGCCGGAGTGGGAGGCCGCCATGACCGCGATCTCGCGCGGCTCCAGGCCAAAACGCTCGCCCGCGCCCGCGACGACCGCTGCCGCGATGAACGGTTTGGCCGCCGAACGGATGAAGACCGGCGCATCGATCTCGCCTGCCGCGTCGAGCAGCGTGCCGCACGAGTCGACGGCGCAGGCGGCGACGCGATGAACCGACTCGACGTAGCCGCCGCGGGTTACTTCGACGATGAGATCGTCTGTCGCGGTCAAACCAGCGCGGGTTCGACGATCGTCGCTTCCTGTTCGACGAAGACGGGATTGCTGAGATATCGCTCGCCCGTGTCGCAGGCGAACGTTACGATCGTCTTCCCTTGCATCTCGGGACGCGCGGCGAGGCTCAACGCCGCCCAGACGTTTGCACCGGTGGAGATGCCGACGAGCATGCCCTCCTCCCGCGCCAAACGACGCGCGGTTGCGATCGCGTCGGCATCGGTGACGCGGATAACCTCCCGATAGATGTTCGTGTCGAGAACCTTGGGGACGAACCCCGCACCGGTGCCTTGAATCTTGTGCGGCCCGGGCTTTCCGCCTGAGAGTACCGGCGACGCGTCGGGCTCGACGGCAAACATCTGCACGCTCGGCTTACGTCCCTTGAGCACCTCACCAACGCCGGTGATCGTACCGCCCGTGCCGACCGCCGAAACCACTACGTCGACGGCGCCATCGGTATCGCGCCAAATCTCTTCGGCCGTCGTGCGACGGTGAATCTCCGGGTTGGCGGGATTCTCGAACTGCTGCGGCATGAAGTACTTGCCGGGCGCGCCCGCGACGATCTCGTTCGCACGCCGAAGCGCGCCGGGCATCCCCTCCGCGCCCGGCGTCAACACGACCTGCGCACCGTACGCCTTGAGCAAGTTCCGCCGCTCGACCGTCATGGTATCGGGCATCACGAGAATAATTGGATAGCCTTTTGCGGCGGCGACGAACCCCAGCGCGATTCCGGTGTTGCCGCTCGTCGGCTCGAGAATCGTCATCCCCGGCAGAAGACGCCCGTCGCGCTCGCCCGCCTCGATCATCGCAACGCCGATGCGATCCTTTACCGATCCGGCCGGATTGAACGACTCCATCTTCACGAGGATGGTAGCGGGTATTCCTTTATTCAACCGCGGGAGCTTCACTAGCGGCGTATTGCCGAACGTGTCGGCTAAGTTGTCGTAGATTCGTGCCATGATAAACCCCTAACCCCCACCTGCGAGCCAACGTTTCACGCTGTAGCGCGCAAGGCGTTTGGATGGGATGCTGAGGAGGGTCGGCGCGACGAGCCCTTCGACTTCGCTCAGGACAGGCTACGCCAGGATGGCGAGAGCGAGGAGGCCGGCAGCAGGAGCGCCGCATGGACGCGGCGCGACGAGCGTCTCCAAAGCGTCCCATCCAACGCCTCGCACGCGGGGGCGGCGGAACGAAGCGAGCCTCTGCGCGAGGAGGAAGCGACCACTCGAAGCGACGAGAGCGCGTAATGCATCGCCTCCTTGCATCGAGAACGCTCTGTTCGCTATTCGCCGTGGCGCTTGTCGCGCCGTCGCCTGCGCCGCCGGCCCCGACGCTCGACGATGCGCTCGCAGCAATCGCGGCGTTCGCACCGCGCGCGATGCGCGAGCAGGGAACGCCGGGACTCTCGGTCGCGATCACCGATCGCACCGCGACGCTGCGGATCGTCACGCTCGGCTATGCAAACCGCGAAGCCCAGAGCCCCGTTACAACTGATACGCGTTTCGCGATCGGCTCGATTACGAAATCGATGACGGCTTTGGCGCTGCTCGAGCTGCACGACGCGGGACGGCTCGACCTCGACGCACCGGTTAAACGCTATCTTCCATGGTTTGCGATCGAGTCGCTCGGTGGGCCGATCCTGGTTCACGAGCTGCTCTCGCACAGCGCCGGTCTGCCGGATGATTTTGCGTCTGAGCCCGGTTACGTGTACGACATCCTCGCGCTGCGCGACGCTAAGACACTCTTTGCGCCCGCAAGCGCGTGGTCGTACTCCAACGACGGCTACGCAACGGCCGGAGCGATACTGGCGCGGCTCGATGGACGATTTTGGGAGCAGTCCTTGTCGGCGCGAGTCTTGCAGCCGATCGGCATGACGGCCAGCTCGCCCGTCTTTACGCCCGAGCTCATGGCTAGCACGGCGGTTGGCTATCAGTTTCGCGACAACGACCGCCCGCCGTCGCGCAATCCGCCGCTGGTCGCAGCGCCGCCGATGGATTTCGTCGATCCAGCCGGCTCGGTGCTCTCGACGCCCGAGGACATGGCGCGATATATGCGCTTTTATCTGAATGGCGGACAGACGACCGACGGCCGGCGGCTGATCTCCGCGGCGACATTCGCCGCGATGACTCGTCCCGACAGGCTGACGAACGGCAAACCCGCAGGCGCCGCGCGTCCGGAGCTGGCCGAGGCGCCGTCGTTCTACCGCCAGTACGGCTACGGACTCTCGATCTTCGATGAAAATGGCGATCGTCTGATCGGTCACACGGGCGGGATCTCCGGTTATACCGCGTGCATGCAGATGAACCTCACCCGTGGCTTCGGCGTCATCGCGTTTGCAAATCTCGTCGAGGCGCCGCTGCATCCGTGTGCGATCGTGCTCTACGCGATGCGCGTGCTGCGCGCGCAAAGCGCCGGCGAACCACTTCCCTCGCCGCCGCCAGCCGATACCGAACACGTGGCTGGAGCCGGCGATTTTGCCGGCACGTATCGCGACCCCGACGGTTCGTCACTGCGAGTCGCGAGCCGGGACAATCGCCTCTATTTGAACGATGGCCCCAAAGAGATCGCGCTCTACCCGCGGGATACCGACCAGTTTTGGGCCGACGATCCGCAGTTTGCTACGTTCCTCTTGGTCTTCGGCCGCGATGCGAACGGCAAAGTCGTCGAGTTTTCCTACGGATCGCGCTGGTATGCCAACGAACGCTATCGAGGACCGCGAACGTTTGCCTATCCTGCGAGTTGGAACGCGCTGGTGGGCCGCTACGAGAACACGTTCTTTGGCCAGCCCGCGATCACGCGCGTGGTGATCGTCAAAAATCGCCTGACGCTCGACGGGACCGACCCGCTCAAGCCGCTATCCGACGGAGCGTTCGGGCTCGGTAGATCGCTGGTCCGCTTCGATGCCTACGCCGGCACGCAGCCGCAACGCCTGAGCATCGACGACACGCACCTATACCGCGTCGAGCTGCCCTAACGGCGTTCTACTCACCGATATCCCAGAGCAGACCGAGATCTTTCTTCGCGAACGATCGGAAGGCGATCAGCGTCTCGGTGCTGAGGATGCCGTCGAGCGCCGCGACCTGCTCGGTTACCAAGTCGCTCAGCTGATCGTGCTGCTTGACGCGCACGATGGCGATCAAGTCGTACGGACCCGCCACGGAGTAGACTTCGGCAATGCCGTCAATGGCCAGCAGATCGTCGGCGATCGACCGCAGACGCGGCCGCTCGACCTTCATGAGAATGAAAGCGGCTACCACGACGCGCTCCTCACGTTCTACTTGTTCTTGAAGCGCGCGACGCGTTTTTCGTTGTAGGCGGCAAGGCCCTCCTTCGCGTCCTCGCTCTTGAAGAGCAGCGATTGCAGCTCGCGTTCGAGCGCCAGCGCGTCTTGCAGCGGGAGCTCTGCGCCGGTCTGCACGCTTCGCTTGATGTGGCCGACGGCCATCGGCGCCTTGTTCGGCGAACAGAACTGCTTGGCATAATCGGTGATCTGCTCGCGAAACTCACTCGCACCACCCTCGAAGAGGTCGGTGAGCATTCCCCATTGCAGCGCTTGCTCGAAGCTGACCGTCTTACCGGTCGTCATCAGCTCGATCGCGCGCGGCTTGCCGACCAGACGCGCTAATCGTTGGGTTCCGCCGGTGCCGGGCAGCACGCCGAGCGCGACCTCAGGAAGGCCAATCTTGCCGGCATCTTTGCGCGCGATGCGCAGGTCGGCCGCCATCGCGATCTCCAGCCCGCCGCCGACGCAGTGGCCGTTGATCGCGGCAATCACCAGCTTGGGCGTTTGCTCGAACCGTTGGAGCGTCTCGTTGGCGTGCAAGCAAAACATGTACTTGAACTCGGGCGTAACCTGGTTGAGCATCCCGATATTGGCGCCGGCCGAGAAGAACTTCTCGCCCTTGCCGGTGAGCACGATGACCTCGACCTCCGGGTCGAACCGCGCATCCAAGATCGCTTCGTCCAGCTGCCGCATCATCTCGTGCGTGTAGGTATTGGCCGGCGGATCGTCCATCTCGACGAATGCGACGTGTCCGTCCTTCCAATAGTTGATGACGCGCTTGGTCTCGAGCGCGCGCGCTTCGCGTCCGAACGGAGTCTGCGTCGCGCCGTTGACGGTCGTGCTCATGCTAGTTTTCCTTTCGGGGCAATCCAGTTGGGGTCTTTGAAGAGTTCGTTGAGCTTGGTTTCGTCGGCGGCCGTCGGCAGTACGGTCGGCGCGTAGGCCGCCCACTCTGCCTCGGTCAGCTTGCTGCCATCAACCGTGTAGCGTTGTCCGGCGAAGTCGCCGATCGCGCGATTGAAGCGCATGTCCGGAACGTAGAACTTCTGCTCGCTCGCATTGACCTCGTTGACGCGCGCGACCGTGGCCGCGATCTCGTCGTGGAACTGGCCCCGCGCGCGTTCGTTGAGATGCTCCTTGTCGGCACCGTCGCCGGCCTTGTCCTCGTCAACCCGGCCCTTGATCCCCCAAGTGTAGGCCCACTGCGCCGAGCCGGAGTGATCGGTACCGAAGAGGTCGAGCGAGCCCGAGATCCACTTGTTGTAATACTTCTGCTGGATCTCGACGGGAATAACGCCGGCGTTCGCAATGCGGCGCAGGCCCGTGATGCCGGTTCCCATGTGGAACGACTCTTCGCGCAGCATCGGTCCCATCGACGCCGCCAGCGGTGCGAAGCCGGAGTGCGAGAGCATGGTCAGCTGAAACTTGCCATCGCGATCCATGAAGTTCGTGTACGCGAAGAAATCGAGCCAGTGCGTGACGTCTTCGTTAAAGGCGTTGAGCAGGCGATTCTTCTTGCCGAAGGCGCGGCGCTCGAGCATCTTCTGCGCCTCGATCTTGCCCTCGCTGCCGAAGTGCTTGACCATGAGATGGCACATCTGATAGCCGTGGCGCGTCTCCTCGACCATGATGCGCACGAGCGAGGCGAGATCGTATTCGCTTGGCGCGTTGTTGACCAGGAAGCGCTGCTGCTCGTTGGAGGCAAACTCGGTGTCGCCTTGATAGACGACCATGTTGAGAACCGCATCTTGCATTCGCTGATCGGGGATCTCGCGAACCCGCTCCCAGCGGCGTTCGCCCTTGAAGTCTCCGAAGTAGATCTCGGGAGTCGGAAGTTCGCCGTACTTAGCCTCGAAAACGTAGCCCGGCATGAACCGGTCGACCAGTTCGCGGTCGAGCCCGACGTCACGCCGCCACTCGTCGAGCATGCTGATCCAATCATCAAAGGTGGAGATTCGGTTCACATCTGTCCTCAAAATCGTATAACGGAAATCGCGCGAACGGCGAGAATAACGTCATATTAGGCTGCGCGGCAGGAGGTGTCAATCCTTCATACCTTACCCCCTGAGCGAGATGCGAAGCCGAGTCGAAGGGGTCATGATGCCAACGTGACCAGCAACCAAGTGACCGAGCGGCGGGCGGTTACTCGGCCTAACTCCTTCATCTTTACCCTCTACGGGGATATGGTGCATCGCCTCGCCGGCGATGAGGCGCTCTGGATCGGCGGGCTCATCCGCCTAATGGCCTCCTTCGGGGTTTCGCCGGCGGCCGTCCGCCAGGCCGTCTCGCGGATGACGCGGCAGGGTTGGCTGATCGCCCGCCGCGAGGGTAATCGGGCCTTTTATCGCGTGACCGAGCGTGGACGTCGCCGGATCGAGGAGCTGAGCCCGCGCATCTACGGGCCGGTCATCGAATGGGACGGCCGCTGGCGCCTGCTCAGTTATGCGATTGGCGAAGCCCACCGCCGGCGGCGCGAACGATTGCGTAAGGAGCTGGCCGCGCTGGGATGGGGGCAACTCTCCGCCTCCACTTGGATCTCGCCCTCGGATACGCTCGAAGCCGTGCGCGAGGCGGCGCGAGGGACGAAAACCTCGGGGGCGATCCAGCTCTTCGTCGCCGAGTACGGCGGACCGTTGACCGATCGCGAGCTGCTCGAGCGATGCTGGGACGTCGCAGCGATCAAGTCGGCGTATCGCGAATTCATCGCGCGTTACCGGCCCGCGGTCGAGCGCGCGCTCGGGAGCGACGGGCTCACCGACGAGGGCGCTTTCGTCGAACGCTTGTGGCTCGTGCACGACTACCGGAAGTTTGCGTTTCTCGATCCAGGCTTACCGAGCGAGCTGCTGCCGGCGCATTGGCCCGGTACAACGGCGGCCGCGCTCTTTCGCGAATACTACGCTGCGCTCGAAGCAAAATCACAACGTTACTTTCATCTTTGTGCGCGCGTCACGAACGGGGGCTAGCGCAAGGGCGTCGAAGCGACCCGCCCATGCCCAAACGCCTGATGATCTTTCTGGCCCTCACCGCGTTACTCGTCGCCGCCTGTCATAGCTACGGCTCGATGACTCCGTCCCCCTCGGGTTCGCCGGCATCGCCTGCACCGAACCCCTCAATTAAGCAGACCGTCGTTTCGGTCACGGTAAACGGCTCCCCGAAGCCCAAGGTACCGATCGACGAATCGACGCCGCGTTCGGAGTCGAGCCCACGCCCCGGAAAGACCATTGAAACTCGGGATACCAATCGGAAGGGCTTCGTACACTTCTACGACCTCAAACCGAGTAAGACGTACTGCTGGGTAGCGAGGGTCGGCCCGCACGTCGAGTTCTCAGAGTGCGCCGGTTGGCAAGTCTGGCAGACCTCGACGATAACGCTGGGAACCTAACTCCGTCGCGCTAGGGATCGTCCTCGTGCAGGTGTAGGTGACATCCGTCTTCGGCATCTGAGAGCACGTCGCGTGCCTCGGCAAGCACCGCTCGCGACAGCGGTCGAGGCGGCGGGTCGACCGAACCCTGCTCCGCAAGAAACTCGACCTCACTCCAGTCCTCCCACGTTTCGAGGGGTTCGCCATCCCGCGTAGCGGGAAAGCGGACGCAGTAGCCTTGGTCGAGATGCACGCCTACGACGCTGACATCGGTGCCGCGAGGAAAATAGGTTCCGTCTTTCCAGAGCGTCGCGCAGGTTGTACTATAGCGCCGCCCGATCTTGAGACTTTCCAACATCGTACTCACTATACCCGAAACGGGTCTATCGGTTTCTCACCGATGTAGGTGAGCACGCTCTTGGTCTCGCTGTACAGCCTCATCGTCTCCATCCCGAGCTCGCGTCCATATCCCGACTGCTTGTAACCGCCAAATGGAACGCCCGGAAAAACGGCATAGGGTGTGTTGATCGCGACCGAGCCGGCGCGAATCGCGCGCGCGACCCGATTCGCGCGTCCGACGTTCGAAGACCAGACGCTGGCAGCGAGTCCGTACTCGTTATCGTTCGCAAGGGCGATCGCTTCGGCTTCGTCCGCAAAGCGAATGAACGTCACGACGGGACCGAAGATCTCCTCGCGTGCAACTCGGTGCGTTCCGAGCGCCTCGAACGCCGTCGGGTGCCAAAACATTCCGCCGGCAAAAGCGTCCGCGAACGTGGCCGGCATTCCACCAAAGAGCACCCGCGCACCCTCGGAGACGCCGATCTCGCAGTACGACCGAATCTTCTCGAACTGATCCGATGACGTGATCGCCCCGATATGCGTCTGCGGATCCTCCGGGTCGCCAACGCGCAAGCGCTGTGCTTTCTCGGCAAAGGCCTCGATGAAGCGGTCGTAAATTCCCGCCTGCACCAAAACGCGCGACCGCGCCTCGCAGCACTGTCCCGCGTTGTAGTAGACGCCGTAGAGCGCACCGGCAACCGCGCTGTCTACGTCGGCGTCGTCGAACACGATCGACGGCGACTTTCCACCCAGTTCCAACGTGACGCGCTTGAGCGTGCGCGCCGCCGTCGCTGCAACCGTCTTCCCGGTTGCGGTCGAACCGGTAAATGCGATCTTATCGACCGACGGATGCTCGACGAGCCAACTTCCAAGACCCTTCGACCCGGTTACGACGTTGAGCACGCCTTCCGGAAGACCGGCCTCGAGCCCGATCTTGCCCAGTTCGATTGCGGTAAGCGGCGTTACGTGCGAAGGCTTGAGCACGATCGTGCAGCCGGCGGCCAGCGCCGGTGCAACCTTCCATGACGCCAAGAGCAGCGGGAAGTTCCACGGAACGATCGCGCCGACGACTCCGACCGGCTCGCGCACGGTACCGGCGAGATAGGTCGGCAGCGGCGGCGGAAGCGTCTCTCCGTAGTTTTTGGTCGCGGCGCCCGCATAAAACTCGAACGTGTCGACGATCGCACTCATCTCGCCGCGTGCGGTTCCAACGGTCTTGCCGTTGTTTCGCACTTCGCACAGCGCCAAATCCGGGGTTCGTTCGGCTATGAGCTGCGCCATCTTGTAGACGATCTTCGCTCGCCGCGATGCGGTCATCGTGGACCATTTGCCGGCATCGAACGCGGCTCGGGCAGCGCTTACCGCATCGTTGAGATCCGCGTGCGTCGCCTCGGCAACGTCGGCGAGCCTCGCTCCGGTTGCGGGATTGCGTACCTCGTACGTCGCGCCGTCGGAGGCGTCTCGCCAGACTCCGCCGATAAGCAGTTGCGTTTTGGCGGTCGCCGTCGCAGTCGTCATGATATCGCCTTCTACTCCACCCGCTCGAATACCGTTGCAATGCCCTGGCCGACGCCGATGCACATCGTTGCCAACCCATAGCGCGCCCGCCGGCGCGACATTTCGTGCAGCAGCGTCGTCGCGATGCGTGCGCCGCTGGCGCCGAGCGGATGGCCGAGTGCGATCGCCCCGCCGTTGGGGTTCGTTTTCTCCGGATCGAGCCGCAGTTCGTGTATGCACGCGATGGCCTGCGCGGCAAAGGCTTCGTTGAGCTCGATCACGTCGAGTCGATCGATGGTTAGCCCGGCACGTTCCAACGCCTTGCGCGTTGCCGGAATGGGGCCTAGTCCCATCACCTCGGGCGAGACGCCCGCGGAAGCGCTCGCGACAAAACGCGCCAACGGCTTCAGTCCCAAGCGACGCGCCGTTTGCGCTTCGCTCAGCAGCAAGGCCGCCGCGCCGTCGTTGATACCAGCGGAGTTCCCCGCCGTCACCGTTCCGTCGCGCTTGAACGCCGGCTTGAGTTTTGCCAAGCCCTCTATCGTCGTCATCGGGCGCGGGTGTTCGTCGCTCTCGACGGGCGCCGACTCTTCGAGCCGCACCGTGACCAGCTCTTCGACGAAGGCTCCGGACTCGGTAGCCGCTTTGCACTTCATCTGCGATTCGAATGCGAATCGGTCTTGCTCTTCGCGCGTGATCCCAAAGCGTTGTGCGACGTTCTCGGCCGTCTCACCGAGCGATACGGTAAAGGCGGCAGGCATTTTGGGGTTGATCATGCGCCAGCCCAGAACCGTATCGAAGAGCTGTTGGCCGCGCGCAAACGGCAGCTCGCTCTTAGGCAGAACGTATGGCGCGCGCGTCATCGATTCGACTCCGCCGGCGATCATCACGTCACCCTCGCCAAAGGCAATTGCTTGTGCCGCCGAATTGATCGCCTGAAGGCTCGAACCGCAGAGGCGATTCACGGTCGCGCCTGGGATCTCGATCGGCAGATCCGCTAAGAGCACGGCCATCCGCGCGACGTTTCGATTATCTTCACCGCTCTGATTGGCGGCGCCCAAGTACACGTCGTCGATTGCCGAGGGCGAAACGCCGGTGCGAGCGACGATCGCGCGCAAGGCGGTTGCGGCCAGATCGTCGGGACGCACCGTCGCGAGCCGGCCGCCCTGCCGTCCGATCGGCGTGCGAACGGCATCGATCACCCAAACCTCACGGCTCACGGGAACCGGAAGCCCTGCGCCGGTGGCGTCTCCTCCGGCGCGGGCGTCCCCTCCGGGGCGGGCGTCTCCTCGAGATCGAG
>JBAPZS010000311.1:0-4685 GCA_049285355.1 Candidatus Cybelea sp.
GTGCAGTGTGGTAGTCCTAGATACCGACTGCTACCCGTTGGAACGATTTTTACATGCTCTGTGATCGGTTCGCCGACAGTGTCCGAGCTGCAGCTGCGTGCTGAAGGCAACGGTCAGCTTCTTACCTTTAACCCGGTAGGCTTAACGTCGCCGGCATGGATGTTAAACGCAATCGCTCAGCATGATGCCGGAAAACAAACAATCCTCGACGGCCCCACTGTAGCCGCGTGGATTCAGTTCCTCCTGACGGCGCCAACAGCTACTGATCAACATCTTGCGGTCCAGGTTCACTGTCCGTCCTCGCTCGACGTAACAGGGGCGAAACACGCCATCTGCATTGTATCGATTCAAGGACACGATGTTCGAAGAGAGGTCCTTATCGACGCTGTGAAGGGAGTAGATTCACGAACGCTGGACGTTCCGGTAGACCTTGCGACCGTACAGCGCGAAACTCAGGACGACCTCAATCGCCGGCTGCTGCAAGGCGGACTTCAGGCTGACGGAGTCGTTCGTTGCAACGCGGGGCTCCTGGTTGTCACACCACCGTCCACTTTTTACTGCGATGCGTTTGGTGGCGGAAAACCCTATAAGGTCGAGGTAAGGGTTGAGGACACAACGGGTACGGTGAATTGGCGTTTTATTTCGGGAGATACCGCACCGAGCTCGTCGCCGACCGCGTCGCCCGGTGACCGCAATGCAGCTCGAGGGCGTGGCCGAATCGTGTCCACGCGATGAAGGATCGGCGCCTCGTGCCGCTGGCGCTCGTCGCCGCGCTCGCTGCGGCGTGTACCTCACCCGCCCAGAAGCCCAGCGCCGAAGTGGTCGAGATCGCGGCGATGGCGCCGCTCAAACACAAATACTCCGACGTCGTCATGGGATTCGACGTGCATCCCCCCTCGACGCTCGTCGTCAGCGTCGATCTGCAGAGCTACATCGACACCGACGACGACACGCTGGGTGCGATGAGGCGAGACGCGCTCGCCCGCTGGCGCGCCGCATGGATCGCGGCGCATCCGCACGCCCACGCGACGCTGCACGTCCGTTTTATCGATTTCATCGGCCGCAAAGTCGCGACGGAATCGACTACGGTGTAAGCCGGGCGGTAGTTAGGGATGCAAACACAGCCTCGCGACTCGCAAAGCCGCGGGTCGGCGGCCCCGCCATCTACGCTTTTGCAGAATGGCGGTGCTTTTATATCCCAGGACGGTGCCGAGCATCTTGAGCGAATTCAGGATTTTCCCGAGGCCGGCCGGCGCCGGCCAGAGCCAGGACTCGTACTCCTCCCACCCTGGATCGTGAGAAACTCGTATCGCAGTGGTCCTGCGTAGCCGTTCCAAAATCGGTACGTCATCGGAATCAAAACACTCTGATTCGCAATAAGCAATGAACGTGTACGACACGGGCTGCGCCCGCGTAATGCCGGCGACCAATACTCCGCCATACTTGTTGAGAACAGGCTCAAACGATTCTTCAAACGCAGTTCGGCTCGGTGACAGGGCAACGAAGTATAAGCGCCTCGCGCCTCTGCCCACGCACGGCGTCCGCGATCGCGAGCGGTGTAGCTTAGCAGCCCGGCTCGCAATGCAGCTGCGCGCGCCTCGCAACGCTGCGACGCCGCCCGCAGCGCCTCGCAGTCTTACTGGCTTAGTCGCGGCGCTTAACGCGTTGGGCGTGGATAGCGATGGCTTGGATCGTCTCTCCGGGCCTGGCGGCTGGGGTGTCTCGTCTTGATACTACGGACTGGCGAAGTTGGATTTCAACGTGCCGTCGGTGTTCTTGGTGACCGTTAGCTCGACGCGCCCGCCGTCCATCGCGATGCGAGTTGCACGCGTGGTCGGGCAGCGCGCACCTGGGGACTGATCGCGCTCGAGGTCGCGCGAGAATCCGTAGGTCGTCCGGCCGCCGTTCGTCCGATTAAAGTACAAGACGTACGGCTTGCAACGCGCCGCGCCCTCGGAGTAGATCGCCAATTGGTCACCGTTGGCGTACGAGATCAGCGCGCAAAGATCCGTCGCATAGCAATGACCGACGGCCTGGCCGACGCTCCCATCGCCAAACTCGACATGCTGCGAGATCGGCGAAGCGAATGAAGGCCTACCGCCGAAGGTCAGGATCCGGATGATCGCGCGCTGCGGAGGTCTCGCTGTTATAGCCTGCGTTGACGTTGTTGGCGGCGGCTCGGATGACGGACACGCGGTAACCGATGTGGTTTCGCTGCGCGCGCCGGTATAGCTGGGCGCCCCGCTCCCCATTGCACCCGCAACGACGTACTGCTTGTAGGCTTCCGCCGTCCCGGCGGGGTCGGCGTTTTCGTACAGGTCCGGTGGCCCGGCCTGAGGGTCAACCTGTGCGATTGGTCCTGAAAGCGGCTTGAGCTGGAATGACCCAACTGCGCCGAACTGCGAATAGACCGCTGCGCTCCAAGCCCAATCTATAGTAATTCCCGGGCGCGACGCGGCGAACGTTGCGGTCCACGTAGCGGAACCGCTGGAACCTGGGATGAATGGCTCCGGCGCCTCGTACGGCAGAGCATCGAACAGCGCCTCCTTCGAAACCTGAGACGGCGAATAAGCGACACTTAGTTTCTCCGGGCCGGTCCACAACCGGCGGGGTACACTTATCGACGGATCGAGGACGACTGTGCTGTCAGGCATGGTGATGACGTACGGCCAACTGCCGAATGTGATGCGCGATTGATGCACGTCGATACGAATCGGCGACCTTATCGCGCTGCCGTCGGCGGTGTGAACGGCCTTCAGCACGCTGGTAAACCAGATGGTTGAGCCGGCCGGGATATGCGTCATCCCGTATTTGTCGAACCGCACTTGGATAGCTGACGTGCACGACGGCATATTCTGCGCTTGCGAGCTGGCCGCACGCGAGGAAAGCAGCATGCATGCCGCTATTAAGAAAACCCCTCGCAGGTTAGGCATCGTCGAGCCTCCTCGCCGCTTCCAGCGTTTTATAAGTACGTCGGCAACCGTGAAGCGGGCCTTTCGCCTACGACGTCAACCTGAGAAATAGCCGACAACCCAGCGGCCAAGAGGGCGGACCTCTAGCTATGCTGCACCCCTCTGAGGACGGTCGCGCACAGTAGCCCCCGCCCGCGAGGCCGCATCGCGCTAGGCGGCGTCGCAGCTTAGCTTAGAAGCCTCGCAGCTGCGCAACCCGGCGCCGATCGCAAAGCGCATTGCGGTTCGCAGCGCAGCTCGCAGCTGCCTTGCAGTCTCGCGGCTTAGATCGGGCGACACTGCCGGCGGGGTGTCCCGCGCGGAGCCGCCAGGTCGGCTAAGCTGATCGATGCGCGACCGGCCGGGACCGCAGATATAGTGTTCGAATCCCGCTGGCGCTACCAATATATCCTAATCGTTACTGAACACTGCGGCGTGCGGGATTGCACTTCCGTCCCAGCCATCGGGCCACGTGCGCGTGAAGTCAATCGATTGTGGATCAAGCCGTAGCTGCCCCGTCTCGCGATCGATCGATGCGAAGAGCACGTGCGTTTGAAGCCCACCGAAACCCGTGATCACGAGCCGATCGCCACCGGGCTCCAGGGCGAGCCAATGTGGGTATTCGTCTGGGTTTAGTAGGATGCGGCTCACCTCGTGCGGGTGGACGGGATCGTGCATGTCGAGGCTTACGATGGCGTGTCCGCTCTGCATGGACTGCACAAGATAGTCTCCGGCGACGACGGGTACTTGGCACATGCGATATCCGAAATCGTAGACGTGTTGCAGTATGGGATCGGCACCGGCAAGATTTCGCACCAGATAGAGTCCACAGTTGAATGTCGGAACGACGACCGTCTCGCCATCGCGCAGCACGCGTGGCTCCGACGAGTCAGCCGCTTCGTCGTCAAACCAGTCTGGGGGTTTGGGCAGTGTGATCGTCTTGAGTAGCTTGAGATCGGAGAGCCTCCAAACTTGCACGACGTGGCTGGTCTGTGCTCCCATCATGTCCGCACTGCTCGTCACTACGCGGTCGAGCTTTTCGACGACGGCCAAACTGTACGGCCGAATATTTGCATCAATCGTTGCATCCGCCGCGGAGCTCTTCTTCACGACGCGCCCCTGGCCGTCAAGCTCTACGATGCCGCCGGGTGCATGGTTGAACCCGCCCGCGTACTGAAACGTCGCGAGGGTGTTGCCGCTTGACAGATACACGAACGAATGCGGATACATGTACGAGCCTGCATCGCCCACTTGCGATATCAGACGCGGACTAGACGGATCGTGGAGATCGAACATGTACGAGCGGTCTGCCATCCAGTCGTTCGCGAAGAGCACGTCGTTCGGAGGCAACGCGTAGTTCGTGTGATGCGCCGCCTTCGCGCCACCTCCCACTGGAAGCATCGCCACGAGCTTTCCGAATGGTGACGCGTTCGGCCCTACGTCGAATACCGCGAGGAAATCTTTCCCCATCCCAAGTTCCGCGGACGTCGAGGCGTCGGGATGACGAACCTCCATCGCCCACACGAACAGGTAATGGCTATATCGGGGAGTGGGAGCGGCGCCCAGCAGCACCACTGCGCCGAGAACTAACCATCGGAATATGGCCGACCTGGTCACTCACGCTTCTCCTTACGAACAGGTTGAGAACCCAAAACCCTAATCTCAACTATCTCGCGTGAGACGGGCCCTCCTGCGACGGCTCGCGGCTCGTGGCCGAACCTGCCAGCCTTCGAT